>CAZRVA010000230.1:0-1578 GCA_964603255.1 uncultured Chitinophaga sp. | reverse complement strand
GGTTGATGTAAAAATGTTGCGTGTGCCCTGATATTGCGATATGAAAAACAATTGTGAGCCATTATTGGTCCAGCAAAATGCATCGGTGGTGTAATCAAAATCTTTGGTAACTTCTACTTCTTGTTTGGTTGCAAAATAATAAACCATTAAACGATTTTTGTCGGCTTCGTTACCGGCACGTTTCATGCTAAGCCAAGCAATTTTTTTACCATCAGGACTAAACTGTGGTTCGCGGTCGTAGCCACTGTTTAGCTCGGTAATATTGGTGGTTGATTTGGTTTCGGTGTTGTAAATAAAAATGTCGGTATTGGTACTTACTGCACTTGGTGTTCCGTTTAATTTTTTGCAAGAAAAGGCTAAACGTTTTCCATCCGGGCTCCAGCTCATTTCGTTTTCATCGCCAAACGGTGGCTCGGGTGCGTGGTATTTCTCTTCACCTAAAATATCAACTGCTGTGCCTGTAATTGCGCCATTTTGGTAACCTACTACAAACGGATGATTGTAGGTGTAATCGTGCCATGAATCCCAATGACGGTAGTATAAACCATCAATAATACGAGCTTTTACCAGAGGTAAATCAGGATACATATCGTTAACGGTTTCATCTAACTTTACTTTAGCTATGTACATCAAGTTATTCATGGCAGGTGCGTATTTGTAACCTTCAATTCCACCTTTAACTTGTGTAATTTGGGTAATGTTGCTGCCATCTAAATTACATTCATACAATTGCACATCACCATCTTTAGCCGACATAAAAGTTAAACGTTGTCCATCCGGGCGAAAACGTGCACCAAATGCTCCGGTCTCTGGTTTTATAACCGCAACAGGAATTCCGCCTGCAGCAGGAATAACATAAACGGTATTAGCCCCTTTGTTGGTAGCCACTTCGTAATTTTTTACTTCAAACAATACTTGTTTACCATCGGTTGAAATTACCGGATTACCTACACGGCCAATTTGCCATAAGGTTTCGGGCGTAAGTTTTTGTTGCGCATAAGTTTGTTGCAGCATACACAGCGATAATAAAGTGATGAATATTTTTTTCATGATTGGTGAGTGATGAAATTTGATAGCAATATATAAAAAAGTGGTACTGTTTAGAAGGTAAAATTGATTTGTGGTAGAATTGCGTTAGGGATAGGAGCGGATATACTTTTGTTTTGGGGTGGAGCATGCGCGGGGCAGAAGATAGCAGCGGATAGTCCCGAAGCGAGTTCGGGATTTTAAACCCGACCCCGAGTGAAGCACAGCGTAACCTCGGGAGAACGCCCAAATGATTAGAAACAAAAAAGCCACCCATTTTTTTGAGTGGCTTTAGGTTTTATAAGTTAAACGCTATTTCGTTTGTAATGATATCTTCTAAGGTTTCGCGTTTGCGAATAAGGTGTGTTTTGCCTTGGTAAATCAATACTTCGGCTGGCTTTAAACGTGCGTTGTAATTACTTGCCATAGTTATGCCATAAGCGCCTGCGTTTTTAAAACAAAGGATATCGCCTTCATGTACCTCGGTTAATTTACGGTCCCAACCAAAAGTATCTGTTTCGCAAATATTACCTACAATGGTGTAAATGCGTT
>CAZRVA010000229.1:0-1726 GCA_964603255.1 uncultured Chitinophaga sp. | reverse complement strand
TTGTATCACGAAAGAATCAATTAACAAACGTATTCTTTATTTTAATTGCTATAGAACGATAATAGTCAGCTACTTCATCTAGTTTGTTTAGTTCAATTAAATCAATCGCCCCGTTTTTTATTTGTTCAAAAAAGGCAGGTACCGCCTTTGATTGTTTCAGTTTTTTGCCTACTTCTTCAATTAGCTTACTGTTACTGTAATTTTGTATATGGTTTTCAAGGTTAATCGCGTGTTGCTCCAATTTAATGCAATGTTCTAGAGGTAATTCGTGCCTTAAAGAGGATCGATAAATAAACTTAAGTTCATCGCTTATGCCTAGCAATATTTGTGCAAGTTCACTTACTTGACCATTACTTATTTGGTTGTTTGAGGTAATCATGTCCGGCATGCTCATTATAATTTTACCGGTTTCGTGTATGTCATCAATCAAGGTCATGTTAAAATTTTAGGGCTGTTTGTTATTGATGGCACAAATTTATGTTGCATACCCAAGAGTAGACAAGAGTGAAAACCCCCTTTGTTTATATGAAAACACTCTAATTTTTATTGCTGACTCAATTTAATCAATAGTATTGGGAGTTACATTTTCAAAAGTATTAAATTATCTTCCGCCCTTTAATAATTGAAAACTTCTTAGTGTACCGATAAAAGCATGAGCAATAAAATAAGGGTAGTTATTGCCGATGATCACCACATATTTCGAATGGGGCTTGTTGCATCGCTTGAGCCATTCTCAGATATAGATGTTGTTGCCGATTTTTCAAGTGGAGAGGACTTGTTATTCTGGCTACAAAATAATCAAAACAATGTACCCGACATTGTAATGCTTGATATGAAGATGAATGGCATGGATGGGGCAGAAACAACTCAAAAAATTAAGGCTAAATACCCAGCTTTAAAAGTCATTGGATTGTCTTTTTACGAAAGTCATATACACGTAGTAAATATGTTTAAGGCTGGTGCAAGCTCATATTTACTTAAAGATACTTTACCGGAAGAAATTGCGGAGGCCATACAAACAGTAATGGCCAAAGACTATTATTTCAACCAAAACATTTCAGTTAAACTACTAAAAAGTATAATTGATAAAGAAACTTTAAAATCCTACAAATTACAAGGTAGTGACGACTTATCAGAACAAGAAGCAGAGTTGTTAAAACTAATTTGTGCCGAACATACCAACAGCGAAATTGCGGATAAACTTAATTTAAGCGCCAAAACAGTTGAAAATTATAGAAACAAATTGCTGTCAAAAACCGGAGCTAAAAACACAGCAGGTTTGGTGATGTTTGCGATTCGTAAAGGTTATATCATTGTTTAATAAAAACTAAATTTAGCGGTCATTAACAAACAAATTACATACACGGGTTTAATCAGCATCATGTTGTTATTGCTTATGGTGGGTAATTTGCCCGTGTCGTTTGCTGCTGTTTTTAAATCAAGTATTTGGGTTGATGTTGGATTTGCATTGACCGAATCGGCTGGTAAAATAGGTACGGTTGTTATCGTTGTTGTTACCAGTTATTGTTACACCATTAGGGTTGAATCCAAAAGGAAAAAGCTGCTTACGTTTCTCAAATCATTTGTAGCCGTTAGTTTATTTATTGGTGCATTAGCGTTTTTAAACGAGTATTTAACTAAGCCATTGTTAAAAGAGGTTCGTCCAAGTCATCATTACATTACCAATCAATTGGGTGCAAATTACCAACTCGATTCTGTTTATCAG
>CAZRVA010000228.1:0-1732 GCA_964603255.1 uncultured Chitinophaga sp. | reverse complement strand
TGTTTACCGAAAAAGGAACCAAGAAGCAAGAAACCTTAATGATGGAACACGGCAAACCATTAATTTTTGGGGCTGAAAACGAAAAAGGAATTAAGCTTGACGGTTTTAAACCGGTAATAGTAAATGTTGCTGATGTTTCTGAAAATGATTTGTGGATTCATGATGAAACTGATTTGGTTAAAGCAACCATTTTATCTCGTTTTTATGACGACCCTTCGGTTGAAGGACATTTCCCTCGTCCGTTTGGTGTGTTTTATGTAAACAATAACAAAGCAACTTTTGATGAGTTGTTTAACAACCAAATTGAGCACGCAAAAGAAAGTTACGGTGCTGGTGATTTAAATAAATTACTTGCCGGACGCGAAACTTGGGTGGTAAACTAACATCAACCCAAAATAATATTTAACCCAATTTATGCAGTAGAAGGTGAAGAATGAGCCGAACTATCTGCATTAGTTGGGTTAACCCCGATTTAGAAAATCAACTTTTGGGTGTAGTGTAACGGATTCACAAAGTCTTGATTTTCTTACATCGTTTATGCTAATTGTATCCCAAATGCATAATCTAGGCTTAAGTTAGGGTTAACTAATACACAACAGTTAACCCTAACCTTAATGATAAAGGTCTGTAAGTTGTTGATTGAAAGAATACAGGAGCCTTGTTAATGTCCTTTCCCCAATCCATCTCATTAAGGCCATAATCAAATTCAACAAAGGTATTATAAGTAAAACGACCAAATATTTTGTGGCTTTTACTCAATCCAAATATCAAACTCGAGTATTCTTTGTAAAATTCCTCGGATATTATACTATATTCAACAGTAGATCTTTCTGGAAACGGTGGGTATTTAAGAGGATCAATCTGGTAAAATAATTTTTCATTAGAAAAATGATGTGCAAATCCGGCTGATACATTAAACAAGTTTTTTCTTTTGTAATTAATACTTCTACTATAGCTCAAGCCAATTTGTTGTTTGTTTAAAGTATGTTCAACCACATGACTTTTAGTATATTTATGCACCGCGTTTGATTGCATCAACCTAAAATCAAAAATTAGTGAGTTGTGTTTCCAAAATTTGTATTGAAGGTTGGCCAATGTACCAACTTCAAATCCGCGTGTGTGTTTTAATTCAGGCGAATACGACTTATAATATTTTAATTGCTGAACACCTGTGGTTACACCAACTCCAAGATGAAAGTTCTTTAGAAAAGTAGAATCAATAGATGATGCAAATGTTGGTGCAGTTATTTGCAGAAGCAGCATGATGGTATACAGTTTTTTCATACCATAAAAATAGTAAACCTAATATAATGTTTACCTTAATGATTTGTTAAAAGAAAATGAGCCGTTTTTATTCTTCCACAAATTACAATCGCGCACACTATTTGGATTGAATGTGTTTTAGCTTATGGTATTTAAGGTAAACTTCTTTTGCAGTAAGTTTGGCAATAATAAACCCGTATTGGCCATCCAAAAAACCAAGCTTAAAAATATAATCGCGTATAAACCTAAACGCAGGACTTAAATACAATTTAAACCAAGTTGATTTTTTACCTTTCTTCAATGCTTCTTCAGCACCACGTGTACTGTATTTTTCTATCTTAGATAAATGCCCGTTAACAGAAGTATATGAATAGTGCAGTAGTTTGCCATTAAGTAAGTGTTTGTTAAAGTGCTCCGGTATCTCAAGCGTTTCATGCACTTCGGCCAAATTCCATTTTACATGTTGCTT
>CAZRVA010000227.1:0-1767 GCA_964603255.1 uncultured Chitinophaga sp. | reverse complement strand
GTTAATAAATTATTCAACGTACACGCTAAGTTTTGGCAAAACGTCTTCCGGTTTTTCGTAGGTAAAAGTTATTTTATCATTTTCTTTCACCTTTCTAATGCCTTCTAAAAGTATTTTCTCATTAGCAGATAAGCCATCTTTAATGATGTACAAATCAGGCATTTCACCTGCAATGGTAATCTCGCGCGAGTGAACGGTGTTGTCTTTGTCTACCACAAATACATAACGTTTTTCCAATATTTCGTAGGTGGCTTTTTGCGGAATAATGATGGCATTTTTAACTGGTACCGGCATTTCAATGTTACCGGTTTCGCCATGTCTTAACAAGCCTTTTGGATTAGGAAATGTTGCCCTGAAAGCAATGTTACCCGTTTCGTTATTAAAGTCGGCTTCAATGGTTTTTACCACACCGCTGTGCTCAAAACGTTGGTTATTGGCCATCATTAAATTTACTTGTTGTAAGTTTTCTGAGGTAACATTGGTTTTGTAGTTTAAGTATTCAACCTCGGGTACGTTAAAATAAACCCACATTTGGCTGTTGTCTGAAAGTGTAGTTAACAAGTCGCCTTCATCAACCAAACTTCCAAGTCGTACTTCAAAATGGTCCATAATGCCATCAAAAGGAGCGGTGATTTTTGTAAACTGCAAACGTGTTTTTGCCAATAGATAATCAGCATTGGCTTTGTCGAATTTTGCTTTAGCCAATGCAAGCTCGTTAGGCGAAACCACTTTTTTATCAGATAGTTGTTTGGTGTTTTGGTATTCTATTTCGGCAAATTTGGCTTCTGCTTCAGCCTTCTGTAATTCGGCAGTGTATACAGCCGGCATTATCTGAAACATCAGTTGTCCTTTTTTTACAAATTGTCCTTCATCCACATAAATGTTTTGAAGGTAGCCTTTCTCAAGTGCTCGCAACTCAATGTGTTGTATGGAGCGTATTTGGCATACGTAATTTCTGATTATGGCTGTATCCTTTTTTAAAGGCGAGGTAACTATAAATTTTGTTTCTTCTGTTGTGTTATGGTGTTTTTTGCCGCAAGAAATAGTAATTAATGCAGCGAACACAGTGATTACTGAAAGGTAAATTCTCATAAAAAATTGTAATGTTTTAAATTGTTGAAATTGCGCAACGAACAAGCAGACAAGCCAATATTTTGGCTCCTGTCGGTCCGGTAATTTTAGTAAGTATTAACTGCTATGCGCGTTGAGTTAAGTTGTAATTGGGGTATTACGCCAAATAACTTTTCCAACTATGAAACATTACAAACAGAGGGACCTGTTTAAACGGAATAAAACTTTGAATATACCCTTGGTTAAGGGATACAAATTTGATTTGATGATTTATTGAGCATAAAATGCATACTTGCGCACATTGCTGTGGTTGGTGTTCATCATCGGTATCTTCTTCAACTAAGTCTTCAGATTCGTTTAAACTCTCATATCCATCAAACAGCCAGTTAAATACTCCGGTTGCATGTTGGTTATTAGTAGAGGAAAGTTGATGTTGGGTATCCGACTGACTTGTGGATGTATAGATTGGATGAAATGCAAACGAATCAGTGTTTTGTGTTAATGCCAAATGCGTGAGTAGCATTAGCAAACAGTAAACAAGAAATGATTTGGCCATTTTCATCACTGCAAACCTAAAACAAAATTGTTTAAGTACAATGACATGAAATGGTAAAAGAATAATGTTAACTTATAGAAGTGTTTCTTATCGGTAAGTTAAACCCGGCTTAGCGGGTGGAAGTGTTACCGAAGTAACAC
>CAZRVA010000226.1:1550-1894 GCA_964603255.1 uncultured Chitinophaga sp. | reverse complement strand
AGCGAAGAGTTATTAAAAAACACAAAAGGTGTTCATGTGTTACATCAACCGGAACGTAAGGGAAAAGCAGCTGCCGAGAATCGTGCCATATCATCATTAAAAGAAGAATTTGTAATTTTTTGTGATGCCAATACTACACTTAACCCAATGGCGGTAAAAAATATAGTAAGGCATTTTGCTGATGAAAAAGTGGGTGCAGTATCGGGCGAAAAACGTGTTCTTACATTAGATAAAAATTCAGCATCATCAGCCGGTGAAGGCGTGTATTGGAAATACGAATCGTGGTTAAAAAAACAAGATAGTGAATTGCACACTACAGCCGGTGGTGCAGGCGAGCTCATTGC
>CAZRVA010000226.1:0-1540 GCA_964603255.1 uncultured Chitinophaga sp. | reverse complement strand
GTTGATTGCTTTCCGGAAATCTTGTTTTAAACCTTTAGAGGAAGATACTATTTTGGATGATTTTGTAGCCAGTATGCGCATTGCCATAAACGGATACAAAGTTGTTTACGAGCCCGAAGCTTATGCACAAGAAACTGCAAGTGCAAATGTAAACGAAGAAACCAAACGTAAAATTCGTATAGCAGCAGGAGCGTGGCAAGCCTTATTTAGATTGCCTAAAGCGCTTAATCCTTTTCATGATGCCCTGCTTACTTTTATTTATGTATCGCATAAAGTATTGCGTTGGAGTTTAGCTCCATTGGCATTAATCGTGATGTTACCAACTGCATACTTGTTGCACATAAATATTGGCGGTTGGTTTAGTTTATTATGGATTGGTCAACAATTGTTCTATTTGTTTGCCCTATTAGGTAAAATGTTTGAACACAAACAGCTTCGCATAAAATTGTTTTTTATTCCGTATTATTTTGTGGTAACCAATTATTGTATGATAGCAGGGTTTGTCCGATTTTTAAGTGGAAACCAAAGTGTAAAATGGGAAAAAGCAACGCGAGCATAACAGTTAATCATAAACCAATTAACCAGTAACAAATCAACCCATCGCACTTCGTAGCTTTAGCGAAGAAGTGAACAATCAACTAAACACCAATGAAAAAAATAGAACACATAGGCATAGCCATTAAAAGTGCCGAAGTATCAGTGCCATTGTTTAATAAGTTATACAACACTGAGCCATACAAAATAGAAGAAGTAGAAAGCGAACATGTAAAAACCATTTTTTACCAAGTTGGACCTAACAAAATGGAATTGTTAGAAGCTACTTCTCCAGATAGTGCCATTGCAAAATTTATCGAAAAAAAGGGAGAAGGCATACACCATATTGCGTACGATGTGGAAGATATTCACGCTGAAATGGAGCGCCTAAAAGCAGCAGGTTTTGTGTTTATTAATGAGCAGCCTAAAAACGGTGCCGATAATAAATTAATTGCTTTCTTGCACCCCAAATCAACCAATGGTGTGTTAATTGAATTGTGCCAGGAGCGCAAGTAGTCATAACCTTTTGTTATTCACCTAAAATTTACACCCGCACCTGCCATAAATCATACCAATTGTAATAATTTTTAGTGCCAACTAAAAAATTATTTTACAATGGTGATACCGATATTACAGGAAAATAGTGAAATAAGGTGTAAACCGAAATTGAACTATGTTGAATGTATAGTCGGTATTAATATCTTCGCACCTCAAATTTTAGTGCGTTGAATTTACAGCAGTTGATTGGCATTTACAGCCAAAGTGAGAAATATGCAACATTGGCCGCGGCTTTAAACCAAAGCAAAACGGATGTGGTGCACTTAAAAGGTTTAGTTGGTTCGGTTGATGCCGTGCTGGCCGCAACCTATTATGTCCAAACCAATCGTTCGCAGTTATTTGTTTTTAATAACCAGGAAGATGCCCGTTACTTTTATGCCGATTTAGAGAATTTGCTCGAAGGCAAAACGGTGCTTTATTTTCCGCCATCATACCGTAAACCATTTGT
>CAZRVA010000225.1:0-1982 GCA_964603255.1 uncultured Chitinophaga sp. | reverse complement strand
TGGGCAATGTAATACCCGCACCTGACGAACTTTTTAATGCGGCCAAAGTGGTACTATACCCCAACCCTGCCAACGCCAGCATTAGCATTTTAGGATTGCCCGATGAAGCAGTATATGCCTACACCATTACCAATACCTTGGGCCAAAAAATTACATCTGGAACCGTACAAAACGAAACACCAATTAACCTGCAAACATTTAACCAAGGTTTGTATTTTATTACTTTACAAAACGGCAACCAAAACACTACTAAACGTTTTATGGTTGAATAACGCGCTTTTACTCCTCTATCAGTTCCAACTTTTTAGGGTCGTTGGTTTCATAACTATCGCAATTAATTTCTACGCTTAAAGGTTGTTTGGGTGCTTCCCAAACTTGTTGCACTTTTACCAATGATGAATCACTTAAAGCCTTTTTCATGTAAGTTCCAAATATCGGCATAGCCATGGCACTTCCGCTACCTAAACTCATGCTTCTAAAATGTATGGCACGGTCTTCAAAACCTGTCCAAATACCGGTTGCCAATGTTGGTGTAATGCCAATAAACCAACCATCGCTGTAATTTTGTGTAGTACCTGTTTTACCTCCAACAGCGCCCGGAACCTGATACATGTATTTAACTTTTGCAGCAGTACCATGTGCGGTTACACGCTCTAACATTTTTTCCATGATGTAAGCCGTTTGCTCGCTCATTGCTTCCACCTTACGTGGTACAACTTCACGAATTACATTGCCATTTTTGTCTTCTATACGTGTAACATAAATAGGCTCTGTCCACACACCTTTGTTGGCATATGTACTAAATGCACCTACCATTTCATAAACACTTATATCGGCAACACCAAGCGCAATAGATGGATAAGGTGGCAATTCACTTGTAATACCCATTTTGCGAGCAAGTTCTATAACACTTTTAGGAGCTGTAGGGCCTAATTGTTTCATTACTTGCATTACAATATTGTTAACTGAAAACTGTAAACCACGGAACAATGTCATTTCCGGATCATTGTATTTATCATCGGCATTGTCGGGTGAATAATTTTCGTAATCTTCAAACACCACACGTTGGTTTGGTGCTTTGTAGCAAGGGCTCCAACCATTATCAATAGCCAAGGTATACACAAGTGGTTTAAAAGTTGAACCTACCTGACGTTTTGCCGCAATGTTTACATGGTCGTACTTAAAATATTTATGATTAATTCCACCTACCCAAGCTTTAATGTAACCAGTTGTTGGGTCCATACTCATTAAACCTGCTTGCATAAAATACTTGTAATATTTTATTGAGTCTAATGGAGTCATGGTTGTATCAACCTCGCCACGTGTATAGCTAAATACTTTCATTTTTACCGGAGTATTAAATGCTTTTTCTATTTCCGCATCTGTTGCTCCTGCAGCTTTCATAATACGATATCTATCGCTACGCTTCATCCCGGCTGTAATCAACTCTTTGTATTGCCCCCAAGGTTCGCGACCTTTCCAATGTTCAAAGAATTTGCCTTGCATTAATTTTACATGAGCCTGAACACTTTCTTCGGCCATGGCCTGCATTTTACTGTTGATGGTGGTATAAATTTTCAAACCATCTTTGTACAAATTGTATCCGTTTTCGGCACACCAATCCAATAATTCTTGACGTAAATGCTCCCTGAAATAAGGTGCTAATCCTTCGTTATGATCTTCTTCTTGGTACTTTAACTCTATAGGTTTTGCCTTTAGTGAATCAAAAGCTTCGTTACTAATAAAATCATATTTGCGCATTTGATTTAAAACGGTATTGCGTCTAAATAATGCATTTGCCGGGTTACGCACCGGACTATATTTTGTTGGCGCTTTTAACATTCCTACCAACATGGCAGCTTCAACTTCAGTTAGTGCTAGTGGTGTTGTTCCGAAAAATGTTTTCGCAGCACTACTAATTCCAAAAGAGTTTCCACCAAACTCAACCGTGTTAAAATACATGGTCATGATTTCTTCTTTGG
>CAZRVA010000224.1:0-2042 GCA_964603255.1 uncultured Chitinophaga sp. | reverse complement strand
ATAAAAATGCCGACCTATTCAAACCCAATTTAAAAGAATTACGCGAAGGCTTACACATAGATATTGATGTGGATGATAAACCAGTATTTGAAGCTGCAGTAAAAACGTTAATGCAAAACATGCAACTTAAACATACCATGGTTACCATGAGCGAAAAGGGCGTGATGATTACTGACGGAAATACATTTGAATACATTCCTGCGCACATCCGTAAAATTGCTGATGTAAGCGGAGCCGGAGATACCGTAATAAGTGTGGCTGCTTTGTGTTTTGCACTAAAACTAAACATGAAACAAACCGCTGCTATGGCAAATCTTGCCGGAGGATTGGTGTGTGAAGAAGTTGGTGTAGTTCCTATTAACAAAAGCCGGTTCGAAGCCGAGACACAAACATTAAGTTTATAGCACTTATTTGATGGTACAATTGTTTAATTATTGGTATTATTGCTTATCAATAAAAATACAATATGCTACTCACAACAACCAACAACGTTGAAGGCCGCAAAGTAAAACAGTAGATAGGTATTGTAACCGGTGAGGTAATTTTAGGCGCTAACTTATTTAAAGACTTTTTTGCTTCCATCCGCGATATTGTTGGCGGACGATCTGGCTCATACGAAAGGGTTTTAAAAGAAGCCAAAGACAATGCACTACAAGAGTTAACTGAAAAAGCACGTGCAGTTGGTGCAAATGCCATTATTGGTGTTGATTTAGATTATGAGACACTTGGAGCAAATGGAAGCATGCTTATGGTAAGTGCCAGCGGTACGGCAGTAATTTTAGAAGATTAATTTGGTTTCCTATCATGCGATTTTGCGCAGTTTTATTTTTTGTATTGATTTGGTCTGTGCCTTTATTGGCTCAACGACAAGCAGTGCCACCACAACAATTGCGTGAGGCCGATGCTTTGTATGCAAAACGCACTTGGCGTATTATAGATTTGCGCGAACGACAAAATAAAGTTGCCACTTGGCCACGTAATCCATTGGCTAAGGTTTTGTATGATGCTACTTTGGTTGGTAAACTTCGTCCTTACCACAACGATTCGTTAAAACAGTTTTATGATGTTGAACAATTTTTAAAACTGGGCTCAGACACTGTTTTAGTTAAAAAGCTGATTAACCCGAATGGTGATGACGATAATTACACCATGGATACCGTGGTTGATCGTTTTAATCCAACGGAACACATTAAACAACTGTTGGTATTAGAAGAATGGTATTTTGATAAACGAACCTCGCAACAACGTGCACAAATAATTGCCATTTCACCTTTATACCAACGAACTATTGCAGGTATTGATTTAGGGTTTGTACCTTTATGTTGGTATAAATTTTACGATAGGTTTGATAAAGAAAGTGATTGCAGAGATGTGTTGGTAAACTCGTTGATGTACAACTCGGGCAACCCTTACCAAAAGTTTAGTTATGATGATTGGTTTGAGCAACGCAACTTTAGCAGTTTTATCATTAAAGAAAGTAACCCATACGATATATTTATTATGGACGACCCCGAGGTTAAACGTAAAGGTTTGGATGCACTAATTAAAGCAGGTAAACTCAAACAACAAACCATGGAACAAGAACATGATATGTACGAGTATTAATATCAATTTTGTACATAAAACTTACCAAAACTAATTTCACCATTTTCCGAAACCATGCGTAAAAAATACATCCCGGTATTTAAATGGGTAATTGGTATTTCAGTTTGTAATTGGCTGCTGGTTTGGTTTTGCACTTCTTTTCCTGTAACATCAAAAATACTTATTTGCGAAACCCCAAAAACATTGCTTGCGCGCACATAAATTACATGTTGTGCCGGATTAGGAAACACCTTTAAATTTAACAACTGTTGATGATTTTCTTTTAAACCTACCGGATCGGGTAAGTAACCATTAAAAACATGAATGGCTCCATTTCTTTGTGGGGTAGGTTGAGTCATACTTATACCTGTTTCTGCATCGTAAAAATTAATATTCGAATGCCAATAGTCATCTATCATAATCCATGTTTTAGCTGTATCATAACTTATGAAAGCACC
>CAZRVA010000223.1:0-2171 GCA_964603255.1 uncultured Chitinophaga sp. | reverse complement strand
TTTGTACGCAAAGTAATGTTTATGAAATACGCCCAAGGCTTTGTGGCCATGCCCGGTGGCTTTGGTACTTTAGATGAATTGTTTGAGGCGTTAACCTTAATTCAAACACATAAAGTAGCACGTTTTCCGGTGGTACTAGTTGGTACTGATTATTGGAGCGGCCTGATTGATTGGATAAAACAAGTTATGCTGGAGAAAGAACACAACATTAATCCGGATGATTTGTTCTTGTTTAAGTTGGTTGATACTGCCGATGATGCCGTAAACTATATTTTAGATTACTACGCAGATATGTCAATCAGCCCTAATTTTTAGTATTTTTGATGTTATGACTCCTGATAACCCCAAAAGTGAAGATAAAAACAAGGACGTAGATTTTTGGAATGAACTTCCAGAACATGTTAAGCATGATGTTGAGTCGGCAATGAAAGAATCTGATTTGGGATTAGGTAAAACACATGAGGCTGTAATGTTTAAATATCATCAATATACAGCAACTTGATTTTACTACTCATCAAACCAACCAAATATAAAACCAATGAATTTCTTACACGCTTTGTGTAAGACAAAACAAAAAGTAAACAGAGAGAAAGAATATAAAGAATGAGTTCACTAAAAGAAGATGCATTAAAGTACCACAGCAAAGGCCGTCCGGGCAAAATAGAAGTGGTACCCACTAAACCCACTAACACCAAACGCGATTTAAGTTTAGCTTACTCGCCCGGTGTGGCCGAACCTTGTTTGGCTATTGCAGACAATGTTGAAGACGTTTACAAATACACGGCAAAAGGTAATTTAGTTGCCGTTATCAGTAACGGTACAGCTGTTTTAGGTTTAGGTGATATTGGTCCCGAAGCATCAAAACCAGTTATGGAAGGTAAAGGCGTATTGTTTAAAATATTTGCCGATATAGATGTGTTTGATATTGAAGTAAACACCAAAGACACCGAGGAATTTATTCGTACCGTTAAGGCCATTAGCCCAACATTTGGTGGTATTAACCTTGAAGATATTAAAGCACCCGAGTGTTTTGAAATTGAACAACGCTTAAAGGAAGAGTTGGACATTCCCATCATGCATGATGACCAACACGGTACCGCAATTATTACCGGTGCCGGTTTAATTAACGCATTAGAGTTGGCCGGAAAAAATATTGGTGATGTGCGCGTGGTGTTTAACGGTGCAGGTGCATCGGCCATGAGTTGTGCTAAAATATTTTTAAGCCTTGGTGTTAAAAAAGAGAACCTGATTATGTGCGATAGTAAAGGTGTTATTCGCACTGATAGCCCTAATTTGGATTCAACCAAACAATTTTTTGCCACCACCCAAAACTTTACCACGCTAACCGAAGCCATGAATGGCGCTGATGTTTTTGTGGGCTTAAGTAAAGGTAATGTTGTTAGCCAGGAAATGGTACGCAGCATGGCCGCTAATCCGGTAGTGTTTGCATTGGCTAATCCCGATCCTGAAATTCCGTATGATGAAGCCATCGCTTCTCGCCCGGATATTATTATGGCTACAGGGCGCAGTGATCATCCTAACCAAGTAAACAACGTATTAGGTTTCCCATATATTTTCCGTGGTGCATTAGATGTGCGTGCCACCAAAATTAATGAAGAAATGAAGTTAGCTGCTGTACATGCATTGGCTAACTTAACCAAAGAACCTGTTCCGGAAATTGTGAACATGGCTTACAACGAAAAACACATATCGTTTGGTCGTACTTACATTATTCCAAAACCATTAGATCCACGTTTAATTACTACCGTTTCTCCGGCTGTTGCAAAGGCTGCTATGGAAAGTGGTGTAGCCAAGCGTCAAATAACCGATTGGGAAGCTTACAACAACGAGTTATTAGAACGCCTTGGTAAAGAGAGTAACTTTATTCGTGTTATTGGTAGTAAAGCACGCAAAAACCCTAAACGTGTGGTATTTGCCGAAGCAGATAATTACAAGATTTTACGTGCGGCACAAATTGTAAAAGATGAAGGTATTGCCATCCCAATTTTGTTAGGTGATAAAGAAAAAATCAATGCCATCATTACCGAAAATAAAATAGATTTAGGCGATGTAACCATCATCAACCCTATAGAGGAAACTGAAACACGTGCACGTTATGGCGAAGTGTTTTACAAAAAACGTCAGCGTAAAGGTGTTACTTTATACGAAGC
>CAZRVA010000222.1:0-2193 GCA_964603255.1 uncultured Chitinophaga sp. | reverse complement strand
AACTGGTAGACACGCAGGACTTAAAATCCTGTATCCTTTAAAGATGTGCGGGTTCAAGTCCCGCCCCGGGTACTCTTTTTTTTACGATAAAATTTTATCAATATGAAAAAAATATTAGCAGCTGCCCTTGTTATCGCTTCATTATCTGCTTGCCATTACGGACAAGACGAAGCCAAGCAAACACTTGAGCGTAATGAGCTTTACAAAACAGAAAAAGCCGATTATTCAGTTAATAAAGCTGGTGAATACGGCAACCCAAATGAATCAGTAAAGACAAGTGTAGACACCGCTGCTGCTGACACAACTAAGAAATAATCAAACTAGATTGATATTAAGAAAGCTACCTTCGGGTGGCTTTTTTTATGTCCTTCCATCAAACAAAAATATTCCCAAAACTTGTGGAGTAAAAATTTAACCGAACGATTTTTTTCTTGAAACAATTAATTAGTATTGTTTCAACATGGCAGAAGAATTAATCATTTCATCAAACCTAACTAAAGAGCAAACTTATTTGGCATTATTGCCTCAAATTAAAGCTTTAGTAACCGGAGAAAGCAATTTAACCGCAAACCTTGCCAACATCAGTGCAGCACTTAAACAAACATTTAACTGGTGGTGGGTTGGTTTTTATTGGGTTGATGATAACGAATTGGTATTGGGTCCGTTTCAAGGACCAATCGCTTGCACACGTATTAAAAAAGGTAAAGGGGTGTGCGGTACTTCTTGGCTCAACCAACAAACCATTGTTGTTCCTGATGTAGAAAAATTCCCGGGACATATTGCCTGCAGTGCGGCCAGTAAAAGCGAAATTGTGGTGCCCATTATTAAAAATAATGAAGTAATTGGAGTACTTGATTGTGATAGCGAACACCTTAACCATTACGATGAAACCGACAGTATTTACTTGAAACAACTTTGCCAAATAATAGCCAATTTAGCATGAGTAATAAATTATCAGACAACAAAAAATTATACAGCCTGATTGCCGTTGCGGCATTGGGTTACTTTGTAGACATATACGACTTGATTGTTTTTAATGTTGTTAAAAACGAAAGCCTACAAGCCATTGGTATAACTGGTGATGCCCTAAAAAACAGTGAAATTTATTTGTTTAATGTACAAATGACAGGCATGCTTTTGGGCGGTTTATTGTGGGGTATTTTAGGAGATAAAAAAGGACGTATTTCCGTGTTGTTTGGGTCGATATTTTTATACTCGGTAGCCAATATTGCCAATGCTTTTGTTACCACACTAGATGGTTATGCTTTGTGGCGCTTTATTGCTGGCCTAGGTTTGGCCGGAGAACTTGGTGCAGGCATTACATTAGTTAGTGAAAGCATGCACAAAGACAAACGTGGTTACGGCACCATGATTATTGTAACTTTTGGTGCATTAGGCGCTGTAGTTGCGGGTTTGGTTGGCAAAAACTTTGGCTGGCAAACTACCTACATTACCGGAGGCTGCATGGGCTTGGCCTTATTACTTCTGAGAGCAGGCGCATTTGAAAGTGGGATGTATAAACAAGCAGCAGAGAACAAAACGATTAAACGTGGCAATTTTTTAATGCTGTTCAGTTCATCGCAAACTTTTTTAAAATACCTAGCATGTATTGGAATTGGGTTACCGGTTTGGTATGTAATTGGGGTGTTAATTAATTTGAGTAATCGTTTTGCTGCGAATAATGGTGTGCAGGTTGACGTAGCCGATTGTGTAATGTTTGCTTACTTAGGATTATCTGTTGGCGATTTATTAAGTGGCTTATTGAGTCAGATGATGCGCAGCAGAAAAAAAGTAGTTATGATTTATTTGAGTACCTGCCTTTTACTATCGGTGATATACCTTTATGTTGGAGCCAATAGCGTGGTATATTATAAAATAATGAGCTTTTTATTAGGCGCGGCTACTGGTTACTGGGCTTTGTTTGTTACCATTGCCAGCGAACAGTTTGGGACCAACATACGAAGTACGGTTACCAATACGGTTCCTAATTTTGTGAGGGGAGCTGTTGTTCCAATTACTTTAAGTTTTAAATGGCTAAGTGAAAGTTACAGCATAACCACAGCAGCATTAATTGTCGGTATAGTTTGTAGTTTGTTGGCTTTAGTAAGCACTTGGTATATTGATGAAACTTTCAGTAAGGATTTAAATTATAACGAAATATAAAACACAGTAAGAAGAATAAACTAAAAAGGC
>CAZRVA010000221.1:0-2216 GCA_964603255.1 uncultured Chitinophaga sp. | reverse complement strand
AATTAAGTTTGGCAACATTAAACATGGCATTACCTGCTAACTTAATATCTTGATTGTTGCAGTTTAAGTTCAGTTCGCCACTACCGTATAATATACTAAAATTATACAAACTGTTTAAGTGGTTGCCACCACCTGGTTTTATTTTAACCGAAGCATTGTTTTTAGGAAAAAAGGTGTGACCACTAAAACCAATAATTAATTTTTGTTTGTTGTTGTTATAATTGATGTCGTCCCAATTTTCATTGGCAACAGCTTTTACCGTTTGCCTGAAATGCGCAACCACACTGGTAACCGGAATAAATCCTACACCATTACCCCCAAACTTATTTTGTAAAATACTACGAATGGTTTGTGTAATTAAATCGCCTTCAATCATGCTATCACCAAAATAACCGATGCGCACTTTTCTATTTTTGGCTTTTGTTTGCTGGTGTAATGCATCCAAAAATGCATCCATTCCATTTATGCTTTGGTTTGTATCCGGATGCTCAATACCTACATCATTCCTTATTAATTTAGTTACAGCGTTGTTGGTTGCTATGGTATCTTTTACTAATTCTTTTAAGGGTTTGTTTTGTTTTTTTGCTTTGTAGGTAGATTTATGCTTTGTAATTTTTTCGGTTTCTAAATCAGCAAAAATATGAACCGCAGCAAGGTTGTTTTTAGTCCAGAATTTTTTGGGAATAACAACACTTATTAAAAGTAAAACCACACACGTAAAAGCTACAATTAAAAATGGTTTATTATGGTTGTTGGTTTGATCCATTTAAGGCGTTAAGTTCTGTTAATTTATACTTGGTGATATTTGTTTTAATTTTTGCTTTCCATGCAGTTGGCGAGCCACTGTAGCCACTTTTGGCCATTGCATTTAGCCACGCATTATAATCAAAATTACCTTTTAATGTGGGATAAAATTTTCTTCGGGTGAGGTACAGGCAAAAATCATAAAAACTGGCTGTATCCGTCTCGTAATCACGAAAACGTGTTTTAATTCCTTTAATGCTTCTGAGTTGCTTTCCTGCTTTAAGTCCAAAATGGTTATTTAATACCCGTGTATTTCTGCTTGTACCTGCGCCACTTTCGGTAATTGCAACTGCCAATATAATGCTTGGCGGAATGCTAAACGAATCGCCCAAGGCAACGCATAAGCTGCTGTATTTGGTCATGTAATTTTGAACTGTATTTTGTTGGGCAAATAGTAAATTTTTATTGCTAAAAAAATGAAATAGTACAATTAGAATAAATGCCAATTTGCGTTTATACATGATTACTGTTATTTACGATTTTAAAATGCTGCTGATAAATTAATTTTTAAATAATTATAAAATGCGTATTATCGCATCGCAATTTAATAAACATGTTGTTGCCCGAAATTAAAATTTACGCAAAAAATAATCCTGCTCAACTTATAGAAGATCATAGCAGAAAGATTCTTTTTTGTAATCAGGCATTTGTTAAGTTGTTTGATATAGATCAGACTTCTGAGCAACTTATGGGTACTAATTGCATTGATTTGCTTGTCTCGATTTCAAACAATATCCCTGAGATTGAAGCGTTAAGTGCTTTTGTGGCAAAGAGTTTGGCAGAAAGATTGCCTGCAAAAATTGATAACATAAAAATCAACTCAACTACCATTATATCCATTACGTATCGCTCTGTTAAGTTAAAAGAAAATCTACCGGTACACATATGGGAATATACCGTAATGAGTTAATGATCAGTTTTTTTGTTACCAGAATCTTGTCAATTCGCTGCCCGTCTTTATCAACTACCTCAAGTGTGTATTCACCAATTACAACCTTATCGCCAACTTCAGGTAAATCATCACTCATAAATATAATTAAACCGGCTACGGTGGTGTATTCGTCACGTTCTTCTTCGTCTAAATACAAATCAAAGTATTTGGCAAAATCTATAGCAGAATATTGTCCATCAACCAACCAGCTGTTTTCATCACGTGCAATAATCTTGTATTCTTCTTGATCCATTTCGGTTACATCACCTATCAATGCATCCACTACATCATCCATGGTAACAATACCTTGTGTAGTTCCATACTCATCAATCACAATTCCGTAATGCATTTTTTCACGTTTAAAAATTTCAAGCACGTTGTATGCATACATATTTTCGTTTAAAAACAGGGGCTCTCGCGCATGGTTCATAATATTAAATTCATCCTGACGGTTTCTGCTAAATAGGTCTTTTAGTAATAC
>CAZRVA010000220.1:0-2270 GCA_964603255.1 uncultured Chitinophaga sp. | reverse complement strand
TGGTGCATACATCAGCAACTTTAGCCTATTACCAAAATGTTTACAAAGCAATTAATGATGACAATGCGAAGAAGAATTTCATTTTATCTCAACAAGCGAATATTAAAAAAGAATTGAGCAAATCGTTAGGTAGGTACGATGTTAACTTGGATAAATTAGCCATGGTTAAGATGTTTAGCGATGCAGCTACTTTTAATGATAACAACATGTTGCCATCAGTTAAAAAACTTTTAAATGGTCGCACATCAGTTGAAGATATTGAAAAGTTAGTTGATGAGTTATACAGTAAATCTAAACTGAATAATAGTAAAGAAGTAAATGAGTGGATGGAAAAAGATATGGCTTCGTTGTTATCATACAATGATGCATTGGTAAACTTTGCAGGTGAGTTGGGTGATGAAATGAAGAAGTTTGATACCGAAGATCAAAGACGAGATGGTGAGTTGAGTCAATTAATGGCGAGTTTGGTTGAGGTAAAACAACAATGGAAACAACGCTCGTTTATACCTGATGCTAATGCTACTTTACGATTTACTTATGGTTATGTAAAAGGTTACTCGCCAAATGATGGTTTATATGCAAAACCTTACACCACTTTAAAAGGTGTTATTGAAAAAAGTGACACAGTCGAATACCAATTGCTTGATGCGATTAGAGAACTATATTCAGCAGGCGATTTAGGAGATTTTATTCATCCAGCTTTGGGTGATTTGCCTGTAAATATTTTATATAATTTAGATACAACAGGTGGTAACAGTGGTAGCCCTGTGATGAATGCAAAAGGACAATTGATTGCTATTAATTTTGATCGTGCATTTACTGCAACCATTAACGATTATGCATGGAATGAAACGTATAGCCGAAGTGTTGGTGTTGATATCCGTTACGTGTTATGGGTATTGCAAAAAGTGGCTAAAGCTAATCATGTTATTAGTGAAATGAGCATGGCAAAATAGAGCCTATATTCCTTTAAAGCTTTAAATAAAATAGGCTGCTTGTTTTTACAGGCAGCCTATTTTTATGTGTTATATTTTATTGGAATTAAAACGCAACACCAATGGTAATACCTGCTCTAATGCCATATCCTCTTACATATCGGTTAGGGATACTCGCTGCTAAATATGACTCATTGTTGCTGGTAAATGTATTTGGCCAAGTAGATATGTATTTTCGGTTGATATTTTCTTCGACCAAAACTTGATAAACAGGCCCCGCGAATAAATCTATTAAAACCGTATTTTTTATGATAAACTGATGACCTATGTTAAACCCTAAACCAATACTTTTTAGTTTAGAGTCCTCTATTAAGTAAGAAGTATTATTGTATGTTTTTTGATAATCCATGTAACGCAAAAATGGTCCTGCATAAAAACCATTTAACCCATAACCATTAAAATTAATTCTGTATTCAGGTGTTAAGCTAAAGCCTTGTACACGTAGGTCGTCATTGCCTTCGTTAACATAGTCGTTAAAATCCATGTAGGCAGCTGTAACCTGAAATGACTTAAATGGATTAATCATGTGTTGGTATGATAAGCTAAAGTTGCTATACATAGGACTTAGCACGTTTATTTTTAATCCGCTTTCTTTTATTGGCGGATATTTAGTTTTGGCATCAGCCCCAAATACCATAAACAATAGAGCAGTTACTAATATTTGTTTTTTCATATTTGTTTGATGCTATTAAAATAAAATTCCAACTGTTATTCCGCCACGTAAACCATAACCTCTAATGTATTTGTTTGGAATACTTTCGGCCAACAATGTTTCATCCTGATTTTTAAAAGTTTTTCCTGTTACTAAATCACGAGTTTTTCTGTCTTCGTGCAGTAAATACTGGTAAACCGGGCCTCCAAAAAAATCAAATGTAATACGATTTTTAACTACAAATTGGTATCCAACAACAAAGCCAAGTCCGGCACTAACGTAGTTAAAGTCTTCGCGCTTTACTTCCGTTGTACTTGCCTGTTGTGAACCAAAATAGCTGTATGTAACTCTTTGTGCATCGCGTTGGTAATACATTGCCCTTGCAAAGCCCCCTACATAACCACCTTCAAAACCTTGTCCTGAAAAATGTAAACGATATTCTCCTGTTAAAGAAACGCCTTCAACCTTAGTAAAGTTACTGGTGTTATTATAAGTGTATGCATCATTTCCAAAATCATCAAAGTCCATGTATGATGCACCAATTAATACCGAGTTACCATTGGGTTTAAGTTTTTCGTAACTAACATTAAGTGTATTGTAAATTGCACTAAGCATGTTTGTTT
>CAZRVA010000219.1:0-2340 GCA_964603255.1 uncultured Chitinophaga sp. | reverse complement strand
TATCGATGAAACAAAAATACCCGAACGATGAAGTGATTGCTCCGGGTACGGTTATCATCTCTGCAGCCGGAAACTGCAACAACATCAACCAAGTTGTTGAGCCTGTTTTAAAACGTAATGGTGGAAATATATACTACATTAACTTATCTCAAGATACGTTTAAATTAGGCGGTTCATCATTTGCACAAATTTTAAATAAAGTAGGTACCGAGGTTCCAACCATAACCAATGCCGAGTACTTTAAAAACGCATTTAATACCTTACAAAATTTAATTAAAGCCGGAAAAATTAAAGCCGGACACGATGTGGGAAGCGGTGGTTTAATTACCACCTTATTAGAAATGTGTTTTGCTGATGTAAACCTTGGTGCAAACTTTGATTTAACAGCTTTAAAAGAAAACGATACGGTTAAAGTTTTGTTTAGCGAAAACATTGCTGTGGTGTTCCAAGCTGATGCAAGTGTGGAGGCGGAATTTGCAAAAAACGGAATTGAGGTATTTAACATCGGAAATGTGGTTGAAGGAAATACAGTTACCATTAAAAACAATGCTGATGTATTTAATTTTGATGTAACTGCAACGCGCGATACTTGGTACAAAACTTCATTCTTATTAGATTCAAAACAAACAAAAAACGGACAAGCACAAGCTCGTTTTGATAACTATAAAAATCAACCCTTACATTTTACTTTCCCTGCACACTTTACGGGTAAAAAACCAAGTGTTGATGCAACTAAACCTCGCCCTAAAGCAGCAATAATTCGCGAAAAAGGAAGTAATTCCGAACGTGAGATGGCCAATGCCATGTACTTAGCAGGCTTTGATGTGAAGGATGTACACATGACGGATTTAATTTCAGGAAGAGAAACCCTTGAAGATATTCAGTTTATTGGTGCAGTTGGTGGCTTCTCTAACTCGGATGTTTTAGGTTCGGCTAAAGGTTGGGCAGGTGCATTTTTATACAACGAAAAAGCCAACACCGCATTAAAGAATTTCTTTAAACGTGAAGACACTTTATCGGTTGGTATTTGTAACGGTTGCCAATTGTTAATGGAATTAGAGTTGATTAATCCTGAGCATGAAATACACGGTAAAATGCACCACAATGTTTCGCAAAAACACGAGAGCATTTTTACCTCAGTAAAAGTTCAGAAAAATAATTCGGTGATGCTTTCTAAATTAGAAGGTGCAACGTTAGGTGTTTGGGTATCGCATGGCGAAGGTAAGTTTAACTTACCTTATGCAGAAGAGCAATACAATATTGTAGCTAAATATGGTTACGACAGTTACCCGGCAAACCCTAATGGTTCTGACTTTAACACGGCCATGATGTGCGATAAAACAGGACGACATTTAGTAATGATGCCACACATTGAACGCAGTACGTTCCCATGGAATTGGGCACATTATCCTGAACGTAACGATGAAGTTACACCATGGATTGAAGCATTTGTAAATGCAAGATTGTGGATAGAGAATAAGAAATAAGTTTTACTTCTCTTACATACAAAACGGACGCTATCAAAAAATAGCGTCCGTTTTTTGTTGTGGCATAGATGGTTGTTGGGGTTGCCACCCCATACCGGCCTAACTTTTTGTCTTGAAACAAAAAGTTAGCAAAAAATTCAAGGCTTATGATTTTTTTGCTACAAGTTACGTTTGTCGTATGCCTCGCAATCCAAGCCATTACGCTGCGCTTCATTTCTGGTGGCACATCCCGAACTAAGCTTCGGGAATTGCTTTCTAAACCCAAGCAAATACAACTGCACTTACTTGTTGAGCAAAAAAATCATGTGCCGTATAGAGTCCCTCTAAGATTATTCCACAATCAAACATGAGTTTAATTAAATCTTAAATCAATAAAACTTGATAGAATGACTCAGGTGCGGTGGGCGTCCACGAATGGTGTGAAATCCGACTGATTCGGGCAAAGGGGCGGTTGGCCTTGTGCGAGGAATCAGGTCGGATTTGACATTCGTGGTCTCCTTTTTGGTTACTTTTTGGAGAAGCAAAAAGTGACAAAAGAATTTGTTGATTGTGGTTTATAAAATTGATTAACGTATATCCGTTAGTTTGCCAGTAATTTTTATGATTGCCAAGTAATCTAGAGTTATAGGGTATTTCCTAGTTTTGACTATAATGAATGTTTTCCATATTAAATTCCCCATAGCATAAAAACCCCTTTCCTTTTGGGTTGGCACCCAAACCGCCTTCACTTTTTTCTTGATAAAAAAGTAAACAAAAAATCAAGGCTTACGACAATTTTACAACAATCTACTGAGTCCATTTTTTCCGCGCAATCCAAGCCACTGCGTTTCTGGATTGCTTCCAATGGCCATTG
>CAZRVA010000218.1:0-2350 GCA_964603255.1 uncultured Chitinophaga sp. | reverse complement strand
TGCTCGAAGGCAAAACGGTGCTTTATTTTCCGCCATCATACCGTAAACCATTTGTTGTTACACAGCAAGACAGTACGCAGGTTTTAGAACGTGCAGAGGTGCTTAACCGATTAAACCAACACAGCACAACCGGAGAGTTAGTGGTTACTACAGCCGAGGCGCTTTGCGAGTTGGTAATTGGCGAAAAGGAACTTACCCAAAATACTTTTGAACTTAAAGTAGGGCAGGCGTTTGATTTGGAATTTTTTATGGAATTCCTCACCGAACATCATTTTGAGCGTGCCGATTTTGTATACGAAGCCGGGCAGTTTAGTATTCGTGGAGGTATTGTAGATGTATTTTCATTCAGCAACGACCAACCTTACCGTATTGAGTTAAACGGAGAAGAAATAGAAAGTATTCGTACGTTTGATCCCAACACGCAGCTTTCGGTTAAAAAAGTAGATCGCTTTTTTATCATACCAAACGTTCAAAAAGAAACGGCATCAAGTAAGCGTAATTCTATTTTTAGTTACTTGCAAAACGATACCATTGTTTGGACGTTGGATGCAGCATTCTCTCAACAACAAATTGAGTTGGGTTGGGAAAAGGCATTGAATGTAATTGAAAAATATAATCCCGAAGAAGGCGATGGTCCGCTTGAGCCTATCGAAAATTTATTTGATACACCTCAAGGAATCATCAACCAATTAAAAAAATACCACATTGTTGAATTTGGTACCCGCACCAAATTTAAATCAACAACAAGTATCAATTTTGAAATCAGTCCGCAGCCGTTGTTTCACAAAAACTTCAAAATGCTGATTGAAAACCTAAAGCAAAATCAAGCCAACAACTTAACCAATTTAATATTTAGTGATAGCAGCCGTCAGATAGAACGTTTGTATACCATTTTTGAAGATTTGGATAAAGAGGTAAAGTTTGAACCGCTGTATCATGCGCTATCAAAGGGTTTTATTGATTATGATGTACACTTGGCGTGTTACACCGAGCATCAAATTTTTGATAGGTTTTACCGTGGTAAGGTGCGCAACAGTTACAGCAAAAGCCGCATCATTACACTAAAAGAATTACGCGATTTAAAACCCGGAGATTTTGTAACACACATAGATCATGGTGTGGGGCGCTTTGCCGGATTAGAAAAAATTGAAATCAACGGACGTATTCAAGAGGCAGTTCGGTTGGTGTATCGCGATAATGATTTGTTGTATGTAAGCATAAACTCTTTACATAAAATCAGCAAGTTTGTTGGTAAAGATGGCAACGAACCTCGTGTGCATAAATTGGGCAGTGATGTTTGGGAGAAGGTAAAAAACAACACCAAGAAAAAGGTAAAAGACATTGCACGTGATTTGATAAAACTTTATGCCTCACGCAAAGCACAAGACGGTTTTGCGTTTTCTCCGGATAATTACATGCAGGTTGAGTTGGAAGCGAGCTTTATGTATGAAGATACGCCCGATCAAAGCAAAGCTACTGCCGATGTGAAAAAAGACATGGAGAGCCCGCACCCAATGGATAGATTGGTTTGTGGTGATGTGGGTTTTGGTAAAACAGAAGTGGCTATACGTGCCGCGTTTAAAGCTGTTTGCGATAGTAAGCAAGTAGCTATTTTAGTGCCAACTACTATTTTGGCTAATCAACATTACCGCACGTTTAAAGAACGTTTAAAAGGTTTTCCATGTAATATCGATTACGTAAATCGTTTCCGTTCAGCTTCAGAGCAAAAGGAAGTAAAACGAAAAGTTGCCGAAGGTCAGGTTGATATTTTAATTGGTACACATAAGATTTTAAGCAAAGACATTAAGTTTAAAAATTTAGGCTTGATGATTATTGACGAAGAGCAAAAGTTTGGTGTGGCCGCCAAAGAAAAATTGAAAGCATTTAGGGTAAATGTAGATTCGTTAACACTTACAGCAACGCCTATTCCGCGAACATTGCATTTTTCGTTAATGGGGGCTCGAGATTTATCTGTAATTAACACACCACCCGCTAATCGTCAGCCGGTAACTACCGAATTACACAGCTACAGCGATGATTTGATTAAGGAAGTGGTTATGGCTGAAGTAGAACGTGGCGGACAAGTATTTTTTGTACATCATCGTGTTAAGGATATTTATGAGTTAGCCGATAGGATTATGCGAATTTGTCCGGGTGTAAAAGTTGGAGTAGCTCACGGGCAGTTGGAAGGGGACAAGTTGGAAGATGTAATGCTTAAATTTATTGAAGGCGATTACGATGTATTATTAGCTACTACTATTATTGAAAGTGGTTTGGATATTAGCAATGCCAATACCATAATCATCAATAATGCACATATGTTTGGTTTGAGTGATTTACACCAAATGCG
>CAZRVA010000217.1:0-2354 GCA_964603255.1 uncultured Chitinophaga sp. | reverse complement strand
GATGCCAATGGTCGTTTTACCATCAGAAATATAAAACCGGGAGAGTACAGCTTGGAAATATCTTACTTGGGTTACAGCAAGGTTGTGCTTACTGATATTAAAGTAAAAGCAGGCGAAACCAGAGAGTTATCTATTCAACTACAACCTGCTACGGTTAGTACAGGCGATGAAGTTATTATTATTGGTAAACGTCCTTTGATTGATGTAGACAAAGCACAATCTGTTAATACCATTAGTCAGGAAGCCATTGAATTGGCTCCTGCACGTCAAATTCAAAGCATTATTAATACACAACCTGGTGTTGTAAATTCTCCTGCTGGTGTTAGTATTCGTGGTGGTAGAACCTACGAAACAGGTATGTATGTGGATGGAGTTAAAGTTACCGATCCACTAGCTGGTACCGGCTTTGGTTTGGATTTGGGAAGTAATGCAGTTGGTGATATTGAAGTAACTACTGGTGGTATTGGTGCTGATGTGGGTGATGCAACTGCAGGTGTGGTAAATACAAAAACCCGCAGTGGTGGAGATAAATTTGAATTCGGTATCAACCACAAACGCGATAATTTCGGTATTAACAAAAACAGCCGTGCCAATTGGAATACCAACATCACAGAAATGAACTTTAGCGGACCTCTGTTGCGCAAAGCTTTTGATAACAGGTTAAAGTTTTCGGTAGCGTTACGTGGTGCGTTTAGTGATGAATATTATAAAAATCCGGCTAACCAAGTAATATCAAACCTATACCCAGAAAAAGGTTGGGGAAATAGCCGCTTGTGGAGCCCATACCAAGACAACAAATGGAGTGTTTTTGGTAAATTAAATTACAATTTTAAATCGGGTAAAAGTCTTGCCATATCTGGGTTACGTTCGTTAACCATTAATCAAGATGTAAACATGTTGCGTATTTTCGGTAACGACTTACCATTTCAACCTGGCTATCAATACAATTTTAGCCAACAAATGGACAACGCAAATACTTATACGCATGATGCAAACATGGTTTCTATCGACTGGAAACAATCAATAAGCAAGCGTTTTTCATACACGGTATTGGCTTCTCGCTTTTTTGTAAAGCTACAAGCTGATGCTAATGGTAGACCTTGGAGACCAACTTCAGTTGATCAAGTTTTAGATCCCGCATCTATCAACCAATATCCTTCAACTTATTTTAATCCGGGCGATTCAGTTTCTTTCGTAAATCTTTCATCAGGTTTCTTTAACAACGGTGGTATTGCCACATTATGGCACTCGCATTATTTTGAAGAGTATGCCGTAAAAGCACAGGGTAACTTGGTTTCATTAAACTCGATGAACAAATTGAGTTTTGGTTTTGAAGCCAAAATGCAAGAGATGCAATGGATTGATATTATTCGTCCTTGGGTTGGTGCACCGTTGCCTCTAGCTGGAGGAGGTGAATCGCAAACATTCCGTTTAGGACAACAAAGTGATGTATGGAAAGTGAGTCCGCAACGTGGTGCATTGTTTGTTACCGACCAAATTAAATACAAAGGTTTAGTAGCTAGTGTGGGTGGTCGTTTTGAGTATTGGGCACCGGGCAAATATGTTGATGATGCAGTATTAAACCAACGTGCACCTATCAGAGAAGAAATTCGTCAATCGTATTTAGATAATAGCGTTAAAATTGGCGGCTTAAGGTATAAGTTCCGTTTCTTACCAAAAATATCGGCATCATTCCCTATTCGCGAAAACCAGATGTTGTATTTTAACTACGGACACAACACCATTTTACCTCACCCATCATTTCTTTACCCTGGTTTAGATCCATTTTATCAAGATAGGTCAACCATTGCAAACGTGGGTAACCCCGATTTAAATCCAGAGGTTGACATTAGTTACGAGATTGGTTTGAAAACACAAATAACCAGTAACGATGCCTTTACGCTTTCGGCATTTTGGAAGGATAAATACGATTTTATTACCACAGCCAATGTATTTATTGCCGATGGAACTGGTCGTGAAGTTGCTCGTACCATCAGAATTAACAGTGATTACGCCCGTAGCCGTGGTGTTGAGTTTGGTTACATTAAACGTATTGGCAATTGGTACAACGGACAGTTATCGTACACTTACCAAGTTACTACCGGACAAAGTGCAAGTGCTAATGATAAGTTAAAAGAGTTGTTGGCATCGGGTGCAAGTGAAGATACACGTGAATTTTATTTACCATGGGATGTTCCGCACAACTTAAAAACCAACCACATTTTTAAAATAGATAACAAAAACGGTTTGTTTAATAAAAAGTGGTTAAACAAAATGAGTTTTTATGTAGAAACCAACTTAAGAAGTGGTGTACGTTACACGCCATTTATATTTGATAGAACAGATGTAAACAC
>CAZRVA010000216.1:0-2462 GCA_964603255.1 uncultured Chitinophaga sp. | reverse complement strand
ACTTACTGCCGGTATTGCGCACGAAATTAACAACCCTATAAATTTTGTTACATCTAACATCAAACCACTTGAACGTGACATAAACGACTTGTACAAACTACAAGACGAAACAGAAAAATTGCTTGATGGAAATCAAACTGCAATAGAAAAAATAAAAAAATATAAAGCCGATATTGACTATGATTACCTGAAAACAGAAATTAACTTCTTGCTTAAAGGTATTCACGAGGGATCATCCCGCACTGCCGAAATTGTCAAAGGCTTACGCATTTTTTCAAGGGTTGATGAAGACGACATAAAATTAGCCAACATTAATGAAGGACTAGACTCAACAATTATTATCGTAAACAATCAACTTAACAATAAAATTGTAATTGAAAAAAATTATGCTAAATTACCATTTGTTGAGTGTTATCCGGGTAAGTTAAATCAGGTGTTTTTAAACTTAATATCAAATGCAATTTATGCCGTAAAGCAAAGGTATCAAGAAAACGAAGGCGGAAAACTGACAATAAAAACCGAAGAATTAGACAATAACGCCATTATTACAATTAGCGATAATGGTACCGGAATGAGTACTGAAACTAAAAATAAATTGTTTGAACCATTCTTTACCACCAAACCGGTTGGTGAAGGAACAGGACTTGGCTTATCGATTACATACAACACCATAAAAAAACACAATGGTAGTATAACTGTTGATAGTACTTTAGGTGAGGGTACTACGTTTAAAATTACCATTCCAATTAAGCAACCAAATGAGTAACCATAAGATAAAAGTACTTTTTATTGATGATGAAGTAAACAACCTTCATGCATTTAAAGCAGCATTTCGCTTTGATTACGATATTCATACATCAATATCAGCACAAGAGGCAGAAGAATGGCTGGAAAATAACGAGATAGATATTATCTTATGCGATCAGCGTATGCCCGTAAAAACAGGCGTTGAGTTTTTTGCAACTATTATCAAACAAAACCCCAAACCAATTAGAATATTGGTAACTGGTTATACAGATATTGAATCGGTAATAAAAGCAATAAACCTTGGCCATGTATTTAGATACATTAATAAACCATGGAACGAAGCTGAAATAAGAAGCTCCATAGAAGAGGCATATCGATACTATACCCAAAGTAACCAACTTGAAGATAAAGTTCAAGAGCTAACACTGGCATATAAGGAACTCGATAATTTTGCTTATAGCGTATCGCATGATTTAAAAGGCCCATTAATGAGTATTATGGGTGCGATGAATATTGTAAACCAAACAGAGGATAAAAATGAACCACATGTGCAAACTATGCTTCAACTCATCGAAAAAGCATCTGAGCAACTAAGTGAGTTTATTGAAAATATGCACATCTATTACAAGAATAATCGTGGCCAATTGCGTATCGAAAAAGTAGACCTTGAAGAGATAAGAAAAGAATTATTGGCTATACACAAACTTAAATGCATGCAGGAGAACATTGCGTTAAGTATAGACATTACAAATAACAGTCCATTATTTAGCACTGATGTTACTAAACTCAAAGTCATCATAAACAACCTGCTCTCAAATGCACTAAAATATCAGCGCCCCAAAGAGCCCTTCAAAAGGGTTGACATTAAAATTATGGTTGACGGAGAACACATGGAAATACTTGTTTCCGACAATGGAATGGGAATTGAAGAGCAATATTTAAAACATATTTTCAATTTATTCTTCAGAGCCACAACAGAAGTGGGTGGAAGTGGATTCGGATTGTATAATGTTAAAGAAATTGTTAGTACCTTAGGCGGAACAATTGAGGTTACTTCCGAAATTAATAAGGGAAGTAAATTCATCGTTAAATTACCATCTAAATAATACAGCGAGTGTACAACTACATAATCATAGATGACAACAAAATTGATTTGCTCGTTGCAACCAAAGCAATAGAGATAAGTCGCATACCTGTTGGTGTTGTGCACCAGTTTTTAAGCGCGCAACAAGCGCTCGATTTTATTCAATCCTTTAAATCAGACATACAAACAATAGTGTTGATTGACATTCAGATGCCTGTTATGAATGGTTTCGAATTTATGGAAGCATATGAACAACTTAACGACAGTATCAAACAAAATTATATTTGCTCATTTCTTACATCTTCATCTAACGATTTAGATAGGATAAGAGCCCAAAAATACCCTAGCATTAAACAATTTATCAACAAGCCATTTACTTCAGATACTTTATTAAATTTGCTGAAAAGTATCGCTCCCAAATAAATATGAAAAAAATACTCATTACCGTTTCTGTTATTGTAGGAATTTTATTAGCCACAATAATTCTTGTCCCTCTTTTATTTAAAGACAAATTGGTTGAGTTGGTCAAACAACAAGCTAACCAAAACATAAATGCAACGGTTAGTTTTAACAATGACATCAACCTGAGTTTAATTAAAAACTTCCCAAATTTAACCCTTGGTATTAAGGA
>CAZRVA010000215.1:0-2491 GCA_964603255.1 uncultured Chitinophaga sp. | reverse complement strand
GTTTATGAAGTTCCTAAAGGAAGCAACAAGAGTACTGTTTTTGCATCTTCCCTCTGGATTGGAGGGATAAGTAATAACAATTTATACTTGACTGCAGAAACCTACAAACAACAAGGTACAGATTTACAAGCCGGACCAGTTTTAAATAATTACTCTCAAACCACTAATCAATATTGGAATAGGGTTTGGAGCATAAAGAAAATAGATATACAGAACTTTCTTTTCAACATTCAAAACAACTTAAGTGTAAACACACCACAGTTTTTTGACATATTGGAATGGCCAGCAAAAGGGAATGTAAAAGTTGGAGATACTACGCAAGGTTACGCTCCATTTGTAGATGCCAACAGCAACGGAAAATATGAACCATTATTAGGAGACTACCCGAAAATTAAGGGTGATATGATGTTGTATTCGGTAATGAATGATGATTTACCAACACACACAGAATCTGGAGGAATGCCAATGAAGGTTGAAATACACAGAAGTTCATATGCCTATCAAACCAATAACCACTTAAACAATACCATGTTTGTTGATTACAAAATCGTCAATAAATCTAATCGCCAATACGACTCGTTGTTGCTTTCTACTTGGGTTGATTATGACTTAGGAAGCTACGCTGATGATTATGTTGCAACAGATGTAAATCGTAACATGATATATGCCTACAACGGTGATAGTAATGATGAAGGCCCAATGGGATATGGCTTAACACCTCCTGCGCAAGCTTGTGTTGTATTATCGCATGATTTATATAGCAGTAGATTTTATCACAACGACTTTTCAATAGTTGGTAATCCAACACGACCTGAGCATTACTATTACTATATGAATGGGAGAAATAAAGTTAATGGCGAGATCATTAAAAACGGTAATCCAATGAAGTTCCATTTTGATGGTAATCCTTGCACCCAAACAGGTTGGACAGAACGTAATGATACTTTAGCACCAGGCGATAGAAGAATATTGGGAACTATACCTCCACAGTTTTTAGCGCCCGAAGCCGAACTGAATGTTACCATGGCATTTGTGTATTCAAGACCATCAAGTGGCGACCATTTAAGTTCGGTTTGCGAGTTGCAAACTGCAGTTGATGAAGTAAAAACATGGTACAACAATCAATCAACAGGTTTAAAAGAAAAAACAACTTATAACTATACTATAAACATCTATCCAAATCCAACAACTGGTTTACTGTATGTTGATGCTCGCCAACACAACTTTACATCAATTACAATAATGGATTTAACGGGTAAAGAAGTTTTAAATACATCATCAACCACCATAGATGTAAGCATGTTAGATGCAGGTATTTACTACATTCAGTTAAGCGATAAAGATGGTTTAATGCATACACAAAAATTTGTGAAGCAATAACGTCTTTTAACCAGTCAATAAATAAAAAACGTCAGACCATACGGCCTGACGTTTTTTTATAATTAAATTTCCGCTATGGGAATTTAGGAAACTTTTTAAAGTCTGGTTTGCGTTTTTCTAAGAATGAGTTTTTACCTTCTTTAGCCTCATCGCTTAGGTAGTATAACAAGGTACTGTTACCTGCCAATTCTTGTATACCGGCTTGTCCGTCTAACTCGGCATTAAACGCACTCTTTAACATTCGTAATGCAATTGGGCTTTTTTCCATCATTTTACGGCACCAATCTAAAGTTGCATCTTCCAACATTTCTAAAGGAACAACTTTATTTACCAATCCCATATCCAATGCTTCTTGTGCATTGTATTGGTCACATAAAAACCAAATTTCACGTGCCTTTTTCTGCCCAACTAAACGTGCTAAATAACTTGCACCAAAACCACCATCAAAGCTACCCACTTTTGGTCCGGTTTGGCCAAACTTAGCATTTTCGGCAGCAATGGTTAAATCGCAAATTACATGCAATACGTGTCCGCCACCAATTGCGTAACCAGCCACCATTGCAATAACCGGCTTAGGTATTCTGCGAATTTGCATTTGTAAATCCAACACATTTAAACGAGGCACACCATCATCGCCTACATAACCACCATGGCCACGTACGCTTTGATCGCCACCACTACAAAATGCTTTACCTCCTTCACCGGTTAAAATAACGCAGTATACATTTTCGTCCTGACGAGCCAACTCCATAGCCTCACTCATTTCTTTTACAGTTAATGGTGTAAAAGCATTGTGTTTCTCAGGGCGATTGATGCTGATTTTAGCTACACCTTCAAAAAAAGAGTATTTTATTTCTTTAAACTCTTTAATGGTTTGCCAAGCATATTTACTTTCCATGTTTATATATTTAGTTTATTATAATTTTATCTTTTTAAATGCCTCAAATATTTTGGCATTGGTTTTCATATCAAACTTTAACTCTAATACAGCTGCACCGTTGGTTGGTTCAAAAAATTGCTGTATTATTTTATTCAGTTTGCTGTAACTGTCGCAAAAGTAATAATCTAATCCATTATCGGTGGCAACACTTTTAACCGAACGTTGATGTGG
>CAZRVA010000214.1:1389-2494 GCA_964603255.1 uncultured Chitinophaga sp. | reverse complement strand
GTATATTTCTACCACCCCGGCCTGCGGCCACCCCTCCTGCTAGGCGGGGAGCGCGTCCACACAGTAAGTTTTCTTGAGATATATTACTTTGTTTTACCACCAATTTTATCGTTTTTACTCTTCCCGTGCCGAAGGCAACCGCTGTGATCGTTGCTTGTCTCTCCTCCGCTGTGATCTTTGTGTTCTTCCGTTGTGCTCACCGTGGTAAATACAATGCCGCAGGCATTCCCCTTGTGCCCTTGTGTCCCTGTGGTTAACTCTTAACTCTCACAGACTTCACAGATTTTCACAGAAGTTTTAATTTAACCAACGTTAGGGTTAAGAACCACTGACAGGGTCCAACTTCCAGAATATTTCCTACCTTTGATTTCAATTCAAATCCAACTTTACTTTTTTTGATATACATCACCCATGATATTGATTGGTTAAATCCTATGCATCCGTATTCGGTTGTTAAAACGTTTACGCATGGTAAAAAATGGATTCCAACTACCATGCTATTCAACCCAAATTTATTTTTACATGGTATTGAGCGTTTATTACAATTTAACCAAAAACAACACACCAATGCCATTTGGTTAATAGGTGCTACCAACCAACATACTTTTTACCGTAAAGGATTACGTTACCATTCAGAAGATTCGGCATACGTCACAGCAATATCTTTGCTTAATACTGCTGAAGTAGAAATTGGGTTACACAGTGTTTCATCAGCTCCTATTATTGACCAGTGCAATCTTTTATCGGATGTTTTAAACAAACCGATTAAGTACCATAGGAGTCATTACTTAAACTTTAACCCAAACACACTTAACAACGAGTTGCAACATGCGGGCATAAAAGTTGATTTCAGTGCAGGTACATCTCGAGCAATTACATTACCATTAAAAAGTGAAAATACAACAAGTGTATCTGTTGTTCCAACAATACTTTTTGATAATATTTTTTTCTTTGAATCGCCTGATTTAGTATTCAATCAATTTAAACAAACATTGCGCGAAGCACAATCACAACAACGTGATGTAGCTGTCCTTTTTCATCCCGAAAACTTCATCATCAACCCAAAACTTTGGGAGTATTATGAAGAAGTGTTGAAGTTGGTGAA
>CAZRVA010000214.1:0-1289 GCA_964603255.1 uncultured Chitinophaga sp. | reverse complement strand
TTGAACCACATTTAGCTGCGCTGAACTTCGTTTCGATATAAGCGCTTACGCATAGGCAACCCAAGGCTCAAACAGACACTACAGTCTGTTTAAACTCGATGAGGTTGAGTAGTTAAAAATGAAAACACTAAATTAATTCAAGAAAATAAATACCCCTCAGTCGTGGCCAAGCAAGACCAAAGCACGACAGCTCCCCTAGCAGGGGAGCAACACTTACCATCAATAATTTTTAAATTAAACAAAACTTTATTTAGCAGATTAAATTTAGTGTGGACGTGCTCCCCGCCTACGAGGTAGCACCGAATCAAGTTCGGTATTTGCAAGGTGGTAAAGCCGGGGTGGTGGATTCTAGAAAATAATGAATAAAGTAATGAAAAGCCGAAAGTGTTTCATATATATTCTACTTAAACAAGTTGTTACTTTTTTTATACATTTGACCTCATGAGTAAATCAATACAAAGCCAACTGTATACTTTAATTACGGTATTTTTTTTCTGGGGATTTATTGCTGCTTCAAACGGTATTTTTATTCCGTTTTGTAAGCAACACTTTAGTTTAACACAGTTTCAAAGTCAGCTTATTGATTTAACTTTTTATGGCGGATATTTTATTGGTTCGTTGTTGTTGTTTGTTTACGCGCAACTAAAAGGCAACGATTTGTTAAACAACATTGGTTACAAAAAAGGCATTATATTAGGTTTGTTTATTTCAACCATTGGTGCATTAGCCATTATACCTGCTGTTAATGCGGGCTCGTTTGGTTTTATACTTACTGCATTTTTTATTGTAGCACTTGGCTTTAGTTTACAGCAAACCTCTGCTCAACCTTACGCGGTTAGTTTAGGGACTCCCGAAACAGGCGCACACCGTTTGAATCTTGCGGGTGGAATTAACTCATTAGGCACTACCCTCGGACCAATTATTGTAAGTTACCTGTTGTTTGGAAGTGTTGCAGGTAGTGGCCAAGCATCCATCACATCAGTAAACCAATTGTACGTAATGGTAGCTGTTTTGTTTACGTTAATGATGTTGTTCTTTTATTTTACCGGGGTTGATCATACACCAGTAAAAAATGAATCGAAACAACAAGACTTTGGCGCACTAAAATACCCGCAACTCACTTTGGGTATGTTGGCCATTTTTGTTTATGTTGGGGTTGAAGTTTCTATACAAAGTAATATGGGTGCCTTGTTAAAATTACCCGAATTTGGTGGTTATGATGAGTCGCAATTGGCACCATTTATCTCTTTGTATTGGGGCAGTTTGATGATTGGCCGTTGGACCGGTGC
>CAZRVA010000213.1:0-2583 GCA_964603255.1 uncultured Chitinophaga sp. | reverse complement strand
GTGCCAGAAGTAATTGCTGCCCACCACATGGGCTTGCCTTGCGCAGCAGTAAGCGTGTTAACAGACGAGTGCGACCCCGAAAATTTAAAACCGGTTGATATCAAAGAAATTATTGCTGTAGCTGCTTCATCAGAGATAAAGTTAACCAACTTATTTGTGGCTTTAATTAATGAGTTGTAAAACCGATTGGGTTATTGCCTTGTTATAAAAACAATGTTAGCCAACTAAACATTTTTGTTGTTTAAGAAGCAAATTTCAATAAGTTCGTAACAAATTAATAGGCATTAAAGCATCGTCTCCATATCAAACCGAACAGCAACTTGTTTTGGCCCTACAAAACAAAGATCAAGCTGCGTTTAGTTATCTTTATGATAATTATTCGGGTGCGCTTTATGGTGTAATAAAACGTGTAGTTGAAGCAGAAGAAATAGCTAATGATGTGCTGCAAGAAGCCTTTGTTAAAATTTGGAAAAACATCGGGGGATATGATGCATCAAAAGGTTCTATTTTTACCTGGATGATGAATATTTGCCGCAATACAGCCATTGATGAAGTGCGTTCTAAAAACTTTAAGAAAGAAGCACAAAACCAAAACATTGATGACTTCGTAAGTATTGTTGATAACCAAAATAAGGTTGAGCAAAAAGTTGACCACATAGGAATTAAAAAAATAGTTCAAAACCTTAAACCCGAGCACAGAATATTAATAGATAAAATTTACTTTGAGGGATATACACAAGACGAAGTTTCGAAAGAATTAGACATTCCGTTAGGAACAGTTAAAACACGTGTACGTGCGGCAATGACGCACCTCAGGGAAGTAATGAGCGACATAAAATAATTTGAATACGAGCGAATACATATCGAGTGGAATTTTAGAAAGCTACGCATTAGGCTTGTGCAACGCAACTGAGGCTGCGGATGTAGAACGTATGTGCACCTTGTATCCTGAAATTAAGGCTGAATTGGAGGACATTCAAAGCTCTTTAGGTGGCTATGTTCAGGCGCACGCAGTAAATCCTCCTGAAAGTGTAAAAGCCAGCATATTCAATAAAATAAACGAGTTAGAAAAAGCGGAAGAATACACCACCCCAAAAACAGAAACTAAAGTTATTCCTTTAGTTCCACCTGCATCAAACCAAAATACATACAAATACTTTGCAGCAGCAAGCGTTATTTTACTAGGGTTGAGCGTAATTGGAAATATCGTTTTTTATGGCAAATGGAAACAGGCTAACGAACAAGTTATTGCCCTTAATAACGAGAAAAACGTACTTGCCGATGGCTTAAAAACCAACACCGTTAGGCTTAACAATATGCAACAAAGCTTAGCTGTAATGAGTAACCCTGATATCAGTAGGGTTATGATGAAAGGTGTTGAAAAATCGCCTGAAAGTTTAGCCGTTATTTACTGGAACAAACAAAGTAAAGAGGTTTATGTTGAGGTTAAAAATCTTCCAAAATTGGAGGATGGAAAACAATATCAATTGTGGGCTATTGTTGACGGAAAGCCTGTTGATGCAGGTATGCTTCCATTAAACGAGTCAGATAGCACCATGATCAAAATGAAAGACTTTGAATCGGCACAGGCCTTTGCCATTACCATCGAAAAAGCCGGAGGAAGTCCATCTCCAACACTAGAGCAAATGGTGGTAATGGGTGCAACAAACGGGTAATTTCTTATTTGCTTTTAGGTATAGTTCCCACAAAATCTTTTAGATAAAAAGGCTCGAAATATGCTGTGTCTTCAAACTTATTTTCCAAAAACATTTGGTAGGCCGGTTTACCCAAACCCAATGCCGAACAAGTGATCTCATCAACAAAAACAGCATTGGCATGGGTTATGGTTGATTTACATTTTGCTGCACCGTTGCCTATAAATATAATTTGTCCTTGGTTAAGTTGCTCTTCAAAACTATACGCATCAATTACTATGGCTTGGGTTGGGTTGATTTCCTCTAAATTGCTGTTGTAAATAGCTGCATACACTTCCATCCTACGCGCATCAATCATGGCACAAATGGCTTGTGCGTTATTGGGGTTTTGATGCATATAAACACCTGCCATACTTTGCAGTGTATTTACAGCCAACAACGGAATGTTTAAACCAAAACATAAACCCTTGGCAGTTGACACGCCTACGCGTAAACCCGTATATGATCCGGGACCTTTGCTTACACAAATGGCATCAAGTTGATTAAGCGTTAACTCGGCTTCCTTTAAGGTTTTTTCTATTAACCCGGTTAATGCAGAGGCGTGCATGTTGCCTTCATTAATTTCGTTTAAAACCAGCAACTCGTTTTTGTTAAACAAGGCAACCGAACAAACTTCTGTAGCTGTTTCAATGCAAAGTATAAATGCCATGTTGCAATATTATGTCAATTAAACCCATTAATAAAACTTGAACCTGTTTAACCCAAATTATGCAGTAGAAGGTGAAGAATGAGCCGAACTATCTGCATTAGTTGGGTAAACCCCGATTTAGAAAATCAACTTTTGGGTGAAGTGTAACGGATGCCCAAAGGCTTGATTTTCTTACATCGTTTATGCAAGTTGTATCCCAAATGCATAATCTGGGTTTAA
>CAZRVA010000212.1:0-2875 GCA_964603255.1 uncultured Chitinophaga sp. | reverse complement strand
CACAGCGGTGGGGAGACAAGTAACGGACACAGCGGTTGCCTTAGGCAAGGAAAGGACAACCCTAGTGTACTTAGTGAAAAACCTTGTGCTCCTTGTGGTTAATTCTTCTGTGCACTTCTGCGGTTGCTGTGAGAGGGATTTAACCACAAGGTTCACAAAGAGTGCACAATGAACACAAGGTATGACTATGCTGTTTTCTGTGCACTTCCGTGACTTCTATAAGAGATTTATGTATTTATAAAAACATTTCTCGCTGCTATCGCTGTGAAAAATCGCTGTTATCGCTGTGGTTAACTTTTCTGTTTACTTCCGTGGCTTCTGTGAGAGGTTTATGTATTTTATGAAAACATTTCTCGCTGCTATCGTTGTAACAATCGCTGTGATCACTGTGGTTGATTCTTCTGTGCAATTCAGTGACTTCTGTGAGAGACTTATACTCGTGTACTTGGTGTAAAAACTTTGTGTTCCTTGTGGTAAAAAATAGGAGAGATTATTCAAAAAAATCGGCCGTTCAACTTTTGCTGAACGGCCGATTGTTATATAAAAGTTCGTATTTAGTGCTTCGAATTTATCTCCGCTGAACTTCGTTTCGAATTTCGTATTTCGAGTTTCGAATTTCTAATTTTACTTCACATTTACCAACTCCACATCAAACAACAATGTAGCATTTGGAGGAATAACTCCACCTGCACCGTTTGGTCCGTAACCTAAGTTTGATGGGATAATTAAACGTAATTTATCACCTACATGCATTAAAGCAATGCCTTCTTCCCAACCTTTAATAACGCGGCCTTGACCTAATTCAAAGCTAATTGGTTCACCTCTTTCAATAGATGAATCAAATACTTTTCCGTTGGTTAAAAATCCGGTGTAATGTACATCAACTGTTTTTCCGTTTTCTGCTTTTAAAGCTTCAGCGTTGCCGGCTTTTTCAACTACAATGTATTGTAATCCACTTGCAGTAGTTATGGTATCAGTGCTCTTTACATCCCAAGGTTTAATAGGTTCTTTTACATCAACCAATTCTACTTCAAAAATTAAAGTAGCATTTGGTGGTATCATACCGCCTGCACCATTTGCACCATAACCTAATGTTGGTGGAATGGTAAAAATAGCTTTATCGCCAACTTGTAATAATGCAATACCTTCATCCCAACCTTTAATTACTTGGCCTTGACCTAAAGTAAAAGAAATGGGTTGATTGCGGTCTTTGCTGCTATCAAATTTTTTGCCATCGGTTAATGTTCCGGTGTAGTGTACCGAAACTTTTGCTCCTGCCGAAGCTTTTGCACCGTTACCTTTTTGGGTAATTTTATATTTTAACCCCGATGCTGTAGTGTATTCTTTATTCAATTCCATTTTTTGTGCTTGTTTGGGTTTTGATGGAGTTTGTTTGTTAGTGGTTGCTTTTGGTTTGGCTGCATTTTGTTTTGGCTTAGGTTGTTGTGCATGTACGCCCAATGCTAAGCCAATCATAAGTACCGATGCTAATATTTTTTTCATGTTTTATGCTTGTTTAAAAAGTAAATATAAGGTTATTCAACACTAATTAAATCTATATCAAAAATTATGGTTGTATAAGGTGGAATAATATCTGCACCGCTGCCACCATACGCCAAATGTGGTGGAATAATAAACTTACATCTGCCACCTTCGCGCATTAGTTTTATGCCTTCGTTCCAACCGGCAATTACATCTTTACTGCCCAATATAAAAGTAAAACCTTGTTGGTTGCTTTCAAATACTTTACCGCTCATTAAATAACCACGGTATTTAACAGTTACTTTACTGCCTGCCACGGGTTGTTTACCAGTACCTGGTTTACTCATTACATAATGTAATCCGGTGTGTGTTTTGTTGATGCGTTGATATTGCGATATAAATCGACTTGCCACAATAGAATCTTCGCGCGTTTGCTCCAATTCTTTGGCATACTCTTTTGCCGCAAATTCAGGTTCATTCATAATATCATGCACCTTAATGTAAAAGCGTAAGCTATCGCCCGGTTTTATGTAAGGGGGCAAAGGTGCGTTGATGGTGTGCTTGTAAAACGAATCGGCTGAGATAACAATATTAACCCGATCACCCTTTTTCATTTCCTTAAAAATACCCTTGAAACTTGGGTGTGTTGCGGGTACTGTTACGGGTTGATTTTTGGTGAATGTTTCGGCCAAAACAGAATCGTTAGATGCGATGGACATGTGGTAATCAATATCCAATAAATCATCAACTTTAGTTTTGCGTTTATTCAGGCTATCGTTAATAGGAACGATATCATAAAACAAAACACCTGCCTTAGCAATGGCAGGCGCGTATTGGGCTTTTAAATTAGCCAAACTACACAAACTGATTATTACTAATAACAGGTGTTTCATAAATATATGTTTTAAACTTTAGTTTACTTTAACCAATTCCATTTCAAACACCAAAGTGCTGAATGGAGGAATTGGTCCATTACCACGTGGTCCGTAAGCTAGGTTCCAAGGAATAATGGCTTTAACTTTATCGCCTTCTTTCATCAGTTGTAACATTTCGTCCCAACCCGGAATAACCTGACCTAATCCAACAGGGAATGATATACCGTCTTTTAAATTCTCATCAAAAACTTGGCCATTTAATAAAGTGCCTTTGTATAACACCTGAACTTTATCGCCTTTTTTAGCTGCTTTACCTTTACCGGTTTTTTCAACCACGTAGTACAAACCACTAGCTGTTTTTTTAGCATCTGGTAAAGTAGAAATCATTTGGTTAAATGCAAGCGAATCGGTTTGTTGTAATTTAGCCATATCCTCTTGCTCTTTTTTCATAATTTCTTGTTGATTCATGATGTCAACAATCTTTACGATAAATTTAATGTTATCGCCTTCTTTAATAA
>CAZRVA010000211.1:0-2977 GCA_964603255.1 uncultured Chitinophaga sp. | reverse complement strand
CTTTATGGCACTTTACCAGCCGCAGCATGCACGGTTGAGCCGTTTTGTGCAAACCTTAGTTTGGGATAAAGAAGAGGCGAAAGATGTGGTAAGTGAGACCATTTTAATAGCTTTTGAGCAACTTGACGAATTAAAAGACGATGCTGCATTTTTAAGTTACTTGTTTAGTGTAGCATCTAATCTGGTAAACAAAAAAATAAGGCGCAAAAAGTTTTGGGGGTGGTTTGATGGCGTTGCTGCCGAAAACCGAGCTGATAATAGCAATAGCGAACACACTTTAATGCAATACGAATTAAATAGGGCATTAAATAAAATTCCGCAAAAACAGCGAGAAGCCATTGTGTGGTATGAAATAAGCGGATTAAGCATGGAAGAAATTGCAAAACTTCAACACCTATCTGTGGCCGGAGTTAAAACCAATATACACCGTGCGCGCAAAACTTTATCGCATTTACTAGAAAACAAAGGGGAAAAGCACCTTACACAAATGAAAGGAGTTTGGTATGAGTAAACACTTGCAAAATTATTTTGATGTAGCTAAACAGCAAAAGCCTTTATTGAGTGAACAAGAGGTTGCCGATTTGTTAAATGCTGCACCAAAAGTGGTTGTTAAAAAACGATTTTTTAACCTTAAACTATACGTGTTTATGAGCACTTTGTCGGTAATATTTACAGCAATATGGTTGTTATTGAACACACCAAACAACAACATTGTAAAACACCAAACAACACCTAGCCAAAAACAAGTTGCACCTACTACATCAATCAATACCCATAATTTGGTTGATAAACCAACTGCGCAGCAATCATTAAAGAAAATTGAAACCGTAATAAAACCAAAATTTACCCTAGCACAAAAAACCGAATCAAACCAAAACAATGTTACAGCTACAAATTGGTTTGAACCCATAAGCAACAACAGTTACATTGAACCACAAGAAACCAACCGCGAATATTTTAATGAAAACGGGGAACTGATTTTAACTTATGAAGAGCTGGCTAAACTGGGCATTATAACTGATGGAAATGTGTTGAGTTATGAAAATGTGGTTGATACCATAACACAAGTAACCATAAAAGAAAATAATAAACCTATTGAAAAAGGGTTGTTTAATTTCTCGCTAAAAATTACAAAGAGAGGAGGAATACATACTACACAGGGCGGAGCAATACCATTAAGTAAATTACCCTCAAATAATTTACCGTTTTGGTGTTCGTTCATAGAAATTAAATCCAGTAAAGACAGCAGCATTAATGTTGCCGAACATTTTGATCATAGGACCAATTCTGTAAAAGATTTTGTTCAAGAAATAAAACCTTTTTGTGTGCCGGTATTTGTGCTAACCAAAGCAGACGTAAGCGGTAAATATCACACCGACCATGAAATCATCTTTTGGCTTAAAGCGGAGCAAGCGTTTATTGAAGCGCTGCCATTAGGCGCTAAACAACAGTTACAAGCTAGGGTTGATACAACAAATATGAATGAGTACAGACGAATAGTTAATTCTTACTCAAACATTAAAAAAGCCCAAGCATTAAAGTTAGGGTTAGGCGATTCGTTAATTGCAGCACTACAGAAACGCATAATAAAATTAGACAATGCTGGTTTGAGGTTATTAAACATCAAATCGAAAAAGAATGGTTTTACCTACGATGGAATAGTTAAAGATGGTGATGAAAAATACAGCCTACATATAAAACATGATGGAATAACCAATATCTATAAAAGACAATCCATAACAAACAATTCTACTCGTAAGCAAAACGATATCCAAGTTGTTGCAATAGGCTCTAAAAATATTGACATAAGAGGTTATTTTTATATTAACAAAAACACAGTGTCGCACAGCGAAAATGAAACATTAAACAACATAAGATTTGCAAAAGAATGCAATGAGCTTATTCCTATTCAAGTTACCTCAAACATGGTGTTGTGGTTTAGGCCAACCAACTACTTAATGGATGTAGTGAGCAACCACCAAATTTCGGATAACTTTAAATTGGAGAAGTCTAAACTGGTAAAGTTAACACAAACTGAATTAGCCAAGTTAAGTATCACATACACATCAGAAGGTGTCAGAGTGCCAATGCACATAGGCAGAACAAGTTCAATATATTCGGTTTACAACAACTATGAATCAACCCATGACATTGTTGGATTTAAACCTATTGATACCAGCAAAAAAATGAACTTTCAGGCAGATGCCCTAGTAATAGAAAATGACACAGCCTTAATTCATACTTCGACACCCAAAGTACCCACTCCTGTTTTAATTACAACATTAGATGGCATTGGGTGGCGTGCCTACGAATATGATATAGATAAATTTATCGACCCAAAAGAAGTGGCTTATATGAAGGAGCACAACCTCTCGCCCATCAATCACCCACCCTATCTGGAAGCAAAAGAAAAAGCAAAACAAGCTTTAATAAATGATTTAAATACCATGTTGCCCATTGCTATTGTACACCCAACACTTAAAAACACCGGTGTTATTGCATGGTACAGAACCGACTCAACCCTACTTAGTTTATTGCCAACCGAGCTTGCTTTAGACATAAAACGGGAGGCCAATGCCATCATCAACAACCAAGAATCTTCCACCTGTAAATACTTCGAAACCTGTAATCCGGCTTTTGTTTTGTATGAGGTAACTGCCTTTCCAAACCCAATTGAAAACAAACTGAATATTGAAATTGATTGCAGCGAATCGCGCAGCTACACCATGATTTTAACCGATATTGAAGGTAAGGTTATTAAAACCTTGACCAAAAATAAAGTACTACAATTAGGTAAACACCAATTGCCTTTTGATGTGGCCGACCTTGCACCGGGCATGTACTTATTACAAGTAAATACCCAATACAACGAACTTAAGGTAAAACGTATCATCAAAAAATAACTTTGTTATAATTATGTTATTAACTTCAATCTTATACATTTGCGGATAGAGTTAAATAACACATGAAACTAACC
>CAZRVA010000210.1:0-2990 GCA_964603255.1 uncultured Chitinophaga sp. | reverse complement strand
TAACTCCAAAAGGTAAGCCATTTTCTCTAAATCCAGCAGGAACTGCAATTGCAGATAAATCAAGTAGATTCATATAGTTTGTGTAATATCCAAGATTTGTATTTAGTTCTATTGGATTGTTGTTTACTTCTTCTATTTTATAAATTGTTGTTTTTCTGTCATTTATTTTTGCTGATTATAATCATTTGGTAAAAAAAGGCCTTTAAACATTTTTTTTCACCACTAACTTATCACATACTTTTAGCTGCAATTAGCCGCCAAAGCCTTATCATTGCAGCACTCAACGCACACCAATTAAAACATCAACCAATTATGCAAATTTTAAACGGAAACGAAGTATCAAAAAAATTACGCGAAGACATTAAGAACGAAGTTGCCACACTTAAGGCAGCCGGTAAAAAAACACCTCATTTAGCGGCTATTTTGGTAGGTAATGATGGTGCAAGTATGACTTACGTGGGTGCAAAAGAAAAAGATTGTATGGAGGTTGGGTTTGATAGTACCGTTTTGCGTTTTGATGCGAGTATAACCGAAGAAGCATTATTGGCTGAAGTAGAGAAAATAAATAACAACCCTGATATTGATGGATTGATTGTGCAGTTACCCTTACCAAAACACATCAACGAAAAAAAGATTACCGAAACCATTGATTACCGGAAGGATGTAGATGGTTTTCACCCCATGAATGTAGGTTTAATGTTTAAAGGATTGCCTTGTTTCTTACCGGCTACTCCGTATGGAATTGTTAAACTAATAGAACATTACAACATAGAAACAAACGGTAAACATTGCGTGGTTATTGGCCGTAGCGATATTGTGGGTAAACCAATGAGTGCATTAATGTTGCAAAAAAATTGCACCGTTACGGTTTGCCACAGCCGCACTGTGAACATTGAAGAACACATAAAACGTGCTGATATTGTAATTGCAGCTGTTGGTATTCCTGAATACGTTAAAGCACACATGATAAAAGATGGTGCTGTTGTGATTGATGTGGGCATTACGCGTGTTGAAGATGCATCAACCAAAAGTGGTTACCGCTTAAAGGGCGATGTGGCTTACGAAGAGTGCGCAGCAAAAGCAAGTTACATTACTCCGGTTCCGGGTGGTGTAGGTCCTATGACCCGTGTGGGTTTGTTGCTAAACACCTTAAACGCGGTTAAAAACAAATAATCATTTTATTAAGGTAAATACTACATGCAACAACATACAAACACAGCTATTACCGAACAAAAACTACCTGTAATGGAGCACTTCTACACCATTCAGGGTGAAGGTTTTTATCAGGGTCATGCTGCCTATTTTATTAGGTTAGGTGGCTGTGATGTAGGTTGTGTTTGGTGTGATGTAAAAGAAAGTTGGGATGCAGATGCACACCCCAAATATAGTATTGATGAAATGGTAAATTGGGTGGTTGAGGCACAAGCTCCATTAGCAGTTATAACCGGTGGCGAACCTTTGTTACATCAATTAGATGGGTTAACCACTGCGCTTAAAAACAAAGGCATTAAAACCAATATAGAAACATCAGGCTCTTCTCCCCTTTCAGGCCAATGGGATTGGATTTGTGTTTCGCCCAAAAAATTTAAAGCACCTTTAAACGAAGTAGTGGCAAAAGCCAACGAACTTAAAGTGGTGGTGTTTAATAAAACTGATTTTGAGTGGGCCGAAAAACATGCAGCCTTAGTAAACAACCAATGTAAACTTTACCTGCAACCCGAGTGGGATAAATCGGCACAGGTATTGCCATTAATTATTGATTACGTAAAGCAAAATCCTAAATGGAAAATAAGCTTACAGGTGCATAAGTACATGAATATTCCGTAATGCTTTACTATTATTTGGGGTGTTGAAATCGTTTCGTTAATATTGATAACCATGAAACCACATCAACCCAAGCTCGCTTTATTGTTTTTATGTATAGCCATTAAATATACCAAAGCATGAAAATCAAATTCATTCTTCTTTTAATCATATTCTCTTCAATTTGTAATGCTCAAGCTCCATGGAAAGCAAGGCTCTTTGTTCATTACAGTGAAGACCCCACAGGTAAAACCATAACAGATACCATTTGGTTTGGATGCGATAGCTTAGGTGCAGAGGGCTATCAGGCGGGATTGGATGTAGTAGACACCATTTTTGACCAAAACAAAACTTTTTTTAGCGATCCACTTGCACAATCACAACTAGGGCTTCCATCACCATACAACTTAAAAACCAATATAAAAGCATTTAACAAAAATGGAACTGTTTCCTACAAATTAATAGCTAATGGTTGGGTGTTTGCATTAAGTTGGGATACCACAGATTTTATTTATGAGCAGCCGGATTTTAAGTTATTTGCAATAAATTTATTTTGTAAAGATTGCTACTTATCGGCTTGGGAACGCGAACAACATACTTTGATGAGTAGAAACGCAGATGGAAGTCATAAATTTTTTGGACGTGATTCAATAGAAGTACTTCAAGGTAACGGAATGGGATTAGAAATAATTCTATACTTTAAGGACACCAATATGGTTGGAGTAAACGAATTTCCGCTAAACTTTACCTTAAACCAAAATCCTGTACACAATGAAATTGTACTTCATTTTAAAGAACATATCACCGGGAACATAACCTTAACAAATAACCTAGGACAAGTTGTTTACTCATCAAACCTACAAAACCAGTATAGACATAATTTTGATGTTACACATATTACAAGTGGATTGTATTACCTCAGCGTTTCTAATAATCAAACGCAAAGTAAACCCATTAAAATTCTAAAATTGTAGGTAGTATTTTTCGTTCTAATTCTTTACGCACTAACAATTTTGGCACAGTTATGAATGTGCCTTGTAAATATTTTATTATACTTACCACATAAATTGGCAGCATAATACCATGAGATACTTTTTGGCACTAATTACTTTTTTGTTTGTAACGTTTACATACGCACAAAATCAACCCTTTACAGGTACCAACAACAAAAAAGCAAGCAAACTTTT
>CAZRVA010000209.1:0-3024 GCA_964603255.1 uncultured Chitinophaga sp. | reverse complement strand
GTATGGATGTTACACACAGCACCCAAAAGCCCGGAGGTATGGGTGGCAAAAGTGGCGGTAACCGCGAGTATGCCGTGTATTTAGCCAGTGCTGCTGCAGCTGTTGGGGTTGATGGTTTCTTTTTTGAAGTACACGAAAACCCGGATGAGGCACTTAGCGATGGACCAAACATGATTGCATTAAAAGACTTCAAACAATTGTTGTTGGATAGTGTAATAAAATATGGTAAGAGTTAGATATTATGTCTAAAACCTTATCAGCACTTTTATGGGATTATACTTCTATTGTAGCCAAACAAGGTGCTAGCTTTTTGTTGGGAATAATACTTGCCAGGTTATTAACACCAAGTGACTTCGGTTTAATTGGAATGATGGCCATCTTCAATTCTTTTGCTAACACCGTCCTGAATATGGGTTTTTATTCTGCAATTATTAGGGAGAAAAATTGCACGGAAGAAACCTATAGTTCTGTTTTTTGGTTGAATTTATTTGTTGGAATGTTGTTAACCATAACATTCTTTTTGTCAGCTCCCTTTTTTGCTAATTTTTTCAATCAACCATTACTGCTTAATGTGGTAAGAATAACTTCATTCACATTTATTGCATCTTCTCTTAATATTATTCAGTTAGCCAAATTAAATAAAGAGTTAAACTTTAAAGTACAGGCTCAGGCTCAAATAATGTCACTAACAGCATCAGGTATTTTATCTATATACATGGCTTATTTGGGCTTTGGAGTATGGAGTATCGTATGGCAAATGGTTATTTCTGCTTATCTAACCACTGCTATTGTATGGTATAAAGGCAAATGGAGCCCAATGCGCTTTTTTAGTATACAAGAAATAAAAAAACTGTGGTCGTTTTCTGCTTATATGTTTCTTTCAGGAATGATAAACACAATTGGAGAAAAACTGGACTCTTTATTAATAGGTAAGTTTGTTTCTCCAGCTAGCCTTGGTAATTATACAAGAGCACAATCTTTAAACACCTTATTGATACGATTCACTTCAGAAAGTATAGGCAAAGTTACCTTCCCTTTAATTGTAGCTGCTGAAACAACTGAAAGAAGAATTGAATTAAATAGTAAAGCATTGCACATGATTAGTTTTATTGTTTTTCCACTTATTGCCATGATTTACTTAAATGCTGAGTTTTTAATCGTAACACTTTTTTCCGCAAAATGGATGGAAAGTGTATTATTTTTAAAATACACCATCATCATGGGTTTTGCATATCCTATTAATGCACAAATTTTAAGTGTGGTTAAATCATCAGGCAAAAGCAACCTGTTTTTTAAAGCAGAGGTTTTTAAAATTGTAATTTATCTCAGTTTATTAGTTACTGGATTTGTTACAGCAAACATTTTTGGTATGCTGATAGGAATGTTGCTTGCCGCCATCATTAACACACAAGTAAACATCTATTTTGCAAATATAGCTTTAGCCAATAAATCGCATTACCAAAACATAATTATAGTTAAATACGCTGCTATTACTTTAGTACTTGCATTACTAATAAATTTTATACAGCTTCACAGTGTAATTAAAGCGGTATTGTTTGCAGCATCTTATTTATTCTTTGTTAAGTTATTAAACTTACAAGGATTAACACTAATAACCAACAAAATTTTTAAAAGAAAATGATACCCGTAACCAAACCCTTTTTACCCCCCAAAGAAGAAGTATATGCTTTGTTGGATGAGGTATGGAACCGCCAATGGCTTACCAATAATGGCCCATTGGTAAATGAGTTAGAACTTAAACTAAAGGAATACCTAAATGTTCCTCACCTGCTTTATTTAAACAATGGAACCATAGCCCTGCAAATAGCCATAAAAGCGCTTGAATTAAAAGGTGAAATTATTACTACCCCGTTTAGTTATGTGGCTACTACCAGCAGTATTATGTGGGAGGATTGTACTCCAGTTTTTGTTGATATTGATGAGTATACGTTTAATATTGATCCAAGCAAAATAGAAGCAGCTGTTACTCCTAATACGCAAGCCATATTGGCAACTCATGTTTTCGGTAACCCGTGCGATATTGATGCCATACAACAAATAGCCAACAAGCATAATTTAAAAGTAATTTATGATGCTGCGCATTGTTTTGGCACAACTTATAAAGGGAAATCTGTTTTTGCCTTTGGAGATATCAGCACCACCAGTTTTCATGCCACCAAATTGTTTCATACAGTAGAAGGTGGTGCAGTTTTTTGCAACGACCCAGAGTTACTTAAAAAAATGGCTTTCCTCAGAAACTTTGGGCACAACGGGCCAACCGATTTTGCAGCAGTGGGTATTAATGGAAAAAACTCTGAGTTTCATGCAGCAATGGGGTTAGCTAACATTAAATACATAAATGATATTTTAGAGCAACGTAAAACACTTTACCTGCATTACAAACAGAAACTAAAAAGAGATGACTTAACCACTCAGAAGCTAACACCTTATACCCAATTTAATTACGCTTATTTCCCTATTTTGTTTAGAGACGAAACGATATTAAAAAAAGTAATGACTGAGTTAGACGCCAATTGGGTAACTCCCAGAAGATACTTTTTCCCATCTCTTAATACGGTTCCTATATTTTCTCCTAATAAATGCCATACAAGCGTACAAATTGCAGAAAGGGTTCTATGCCTGCCACTATATCATAGTTTAACCACTAAAGATGTAGATTTCATTACCCGTATAATTTTAAGAACGCTAAACAACTAGAATGAAAATTGCCATAATGCAGCCATATTTCATGCCTTATATTGGTTACTTTCAACTAATAAATGCCGTAGATAAATTTGTATTGTACGATAACATTGAATACACAAAAAAAGGTTGGATAAATAGAAATCGGATTTTAGTAAATGGCAAAGATGAATACATTACTTTACCTTTAAAAAAGGACTCGGACTATTTACATGTAAACCAGCGTTTTTTGTCAGATAGTTTTAATGTTGAAATAAAAAAAACACTGAATAAAATTGGGGAAGTATACAGAAAAGCACCTCAATATTCACAGACTATGAC
>CAZRVA010000208.1:0-3077 GCA_964603255.1 uncultured Chitinophaga sp. | reverse complement strand
TTTTGCCTTTCCCTGCTTTTACATACTCTTCAGCTTTTTTCCAGTTAACAGCCATAATAAAATCTTTATCTTTTTGCGAAGCGTTAACCTCTAATAAAGTATTGGCTTGTTCGGTATTGTAGCAAGAGAAGAAGAACCAACCATGCGATTTTCCTTTACCTGCGTGGCTTAAGTCGAAGTTTACACCAGGGCATTGAATTTGAAATGCAAGATCCATTTCACCTTCTTTACCAACACTGATAAAACTTAAGTGACCTTTAAAGTTTTGTTTGTAAGTACTAATAGGTACATCACCGTTTGAGTTATCGGCCGGTACACTAAAACGTGTTCCTGCAACTACATATTCAGTGTTTTCTGTAATAAATGGTGAAGAGTGATTACCTGCACTATTTGGTAGCTCAATAATCTCCGCAGTACGGAAAGTTTTTAAATCGATACGTGCCACACGTGGTGTGTTGTTTGCGTTACCAAATACCCATCTGCCATCAACCTCACCATTGGTTTGCGACATTTCAGTGTGATGCAAATCATCCCAAGGCACTATACCGTGCGAAGTATTTAACATGGGTTTGGTTTCTTCGCTGTAACCCCAACCTTTTTCTGGATCAACAGAAAATACCGGGATTACACGTAACAGTCTTCCACTTGGCAAACCATACACGCTCATTTGTCCGCTGAAACCACCACTTACAAAGTTGTAAAACTTGTCGTGTTTACCAGGTGCAACGTATGCTTTTTCTGCAGCATCGCCACTCACGGCATTGCTTGTGTTTTTTGGTTTACAAGATAGAATAGCAGCAACCGCCATTGTAGCAATTGCGCCTTTCATTATTATACTATTCCTTTTCATAATAAAATGGATTTAATTATTTCACACCATCATTTTTACGCATAAATTCTAAAATTTTGCGTGCGTCATCATCATTCAAACCTTGGTTTGGCATTCTAACCAAACAGATTTCTAATTGCGCTTGTACTTCAGGGTCTTTGTCAATCATCGGATCAGGGTTAGTGATGAAGTTCATAATCCACTCAGGAGCTCTTCTGGTGGTAACACCTTTCCAACCCGGACCAACTAATTTTTCGTCAGTTAGTTTATGGCAAGATGAACATTTTACACCCTGAATGCTTTCGCCTTCGGTTGCCATTGCAGCATCTAATGTTGCGCCAACGGTTACATTTTCTGCGGTAAATTTACCTTCACCTCGTTTTGGGTCGTAAGCCGGTGCTCCTGATGATTCTGTGTTTTCGGTTGCTGTAGGTTCTGTTGCAGCCGCGTTAGATTGTTCGTTTGTGTTTGAACTGCTTCCTCCGCATGCATAAAGCGCTGCGGCAAGGGCCATAAATGCAATTACTTTTTTCATAAATCATGTTAATTTTGTTACACGAAGTTGAGGTCGTTTGCATTTTTATTTTATGCGTTCAGTCATAAAGATTGCATGACTTTAAACAGCCAAAAATTTAGGTTGTATGAAAATTGTTATGATATAAACTATTATTGATAGGTAATACTGTTATCTGTAAGTGTTTCTAAAAAAGCCACCAATGCCTGTTTTTGCTGAGCTGTAAGGTTAAGTTTATATGTAGGTGCTTTTTTATTAATAATAGGATCTATAGTTGTCGATGGCTGCACACCTGAATTATAAAACTCAACTACATCTTCTAAAGTAGCAAAACGTCCATCGTGCATGTAAGGTGCAGTTAGGCTGCTGTTGCGTAATGTTGGTGTAGCAAATTTTCCTATGTCATTACTGTTTAGTGTGATTAAAAATCTACCATTATCAAAGCCTGTAAATACATTGTTTAATCCATTGTTATGAAATTCTGTGTCGCTAAATAATGGTGGCTGATGGCAATGAAAACAATCACCAACTTCCGAAAAAAAGATGTTGTAACCTTCTTGCTCTTGAGCTGTAAATGTTTCTTCACCTTTCATTACTTTATCGTACTTAGCATTGCTGCTAATTATGGTGCGCATGTATTGTGATATAGCATAGGCAATTTTTCTTTGCAAATCAACAAAGGTGTATTGGTATATATCATCAATTAAAAATGCTTTATAAAATGCATCGCGGTAATAAGCACTTTTTGATAAATTACTATACAACTCTGCTGAGTCGGTATTAAAAAATTCTGGTCCAAAATCAGCGATACATAAGGTGTCTAATACTTTCTCTGAACCTGTCCAATTGTAATGACGTTTAAATGCTAAATTAATATGTGGTGGCACACTTATGCGGTATCCGTTTGCACCAATGTGTATGGGCAACGAAAACGATTTATCTTTAATATGGCACGATGCACAACTTCTTCCATTACTAGATAACATGGTTTCGTTGTACAAACGTTTACCCAATGCTACACCTTCTTCTGTTAAAGGGTTATCAGGATTTTTGATGTACAATGGAAAACCTTTGGGCACTTTTAAAATATACGGTGTAGGTTTATAATCTTGTTTGAGCGTAGTTTCTTCGGGTTTGTTACATGCAGCAACAAGTATCATCATCACAACAACTATTGGTAAAATTTTATTCAACATAAAACACGTCCTTTCCATTATTGGTAATAAGCATCATGGTTGTTATGTCGCCCATGGTATAATTACCATCCAAGTATATATTGTAGGTATATGGGTTTTTATACCACTCGTTTAAATTCATGGTTAAGTTTTGGTTTGATGTTGTGGCCTCGTTTACGGTTAAATGAATTGCTATAGGTTGATGTTGAATTAAACAATTGTTTAATCCGGTGTGTATGGCATACCCTTTTCTATCATTAGCTGGAGTTAAAAACTGACCTTCAATTTTTAAAAAATGATAACCTCCGCCCATGGCTTGTGGCCAAATCATACCAATATTTTCATCCGTATTGGGTATCATACCATGTTGGTTATTTGTAGCATCAATACCAATTAAAAACGAAACTTGATTGTATGTACCGATTGGCACATTCTCTAAGTTGATGCTTACAGGTTGTTGTCGTGCACCTATGTATACAATTTGGTTTGATGTATACACACGCGCACCATTTTGGTACAACTCAAAATTTGATAAGTAATAATTTAAACGCGTAATACT
>CAZRVA010000207.1:0-3084 GCA_964603255.1 uncultured Chitinophaga sp. | reverse complement strand
CCGCGTTTTCTGTGAGCACTCAAAAACAACATCTACCAACAAAACATATTCGTTTTTAAGGCTATATTTGACAACATATGCCAAAATTTTTATTCTACCTGCTTATACCTTTTTCTTGGTTGTATGGCTTAATTATTTCTTTTAGAAAATGGCTTTACAAATCAGGTTTATACACGCGCAGCAAATTCGACTTTCCAATAATTTGTGTTGGCAATATTACTGCTGGTGGTACGGGTAAAACTCCACATATTGAATGGTTAATTAAAAACCTGAGCGGCCATTATCGTGTTGCAGTTTTAAGCAGAGGTTACAAACGCAAAACTATGGGGTATTTATTATCAACCCCAATTAGCACACCCGAACAAATTGGTGATGAACCGTACCAAATAAAACAAAAGTTTTTGCAAGTTCCCGTGGCTGTCAGCGAAAACCGTGTGTTGGGTATTCCTGCATTGTTAGGCGATGAACCCGAAACTGAGGTGGTTTTAATGGATGACGGGTTTCAGCATTTAAGCATTCAAGCAGGCTTTAACATCGTATTATGCGATTATCATCGACCTTATTACAATGATTATTTATTACCTGCAGGCCTATTGCGTGAGAGTAAAACAGGAGCCAATCGTGCTGATGTAATTATTGTAACCAAATGTCCGCATAATTTAAGTATAGACGAAAAAAACAGCATCATACAAAAGCTTCAATTACAACCTAACCAAACCGTATTTTTCAGTAGCATACAATACCAAAATTTTATTGCAATTACCGATGCAGCCAAGCAACAAGGCATGCCATTAGCCAATCAACCCACCATTGCACTTGCCGGAATTGCCAAAGCTGGGTTGTTTATCAATCAGGTAAAACAAACACAACAACAGGTTTTTCCGTTGGTATTTAGCGACCATCAAACTTATACAGACGACCGTATACAACAACTTGCTGCAGAAGTTTCATCACACCAAAACAGCATTGTAATTACTACCGAAAAAGATGCAGTGAAACTAAAAAGTGGAAACATTTTACCACACATCAACCATTTGCCTATTTGGTATTTACCTATTGGTATAGAAATTTTATTTAACGAAGAACAAGCCTTGTTACAACAACTAAATACCTACATACGAACCGAATTAAACAACGCACAACATGAAAACGATTAAGTTATTTTTGATGATGTTGCTACTGATGTTTGCCAAACAGCACACATTATTTGCGCAAGAAAGTTTGCACATGGAATTGCTAAGTACTTACAACGATACCAACTTAGTAAAACTGGGCGATACGCAAATTTGGAATGATGTAATGGGCTGGAAAGACACAATAAAAAACCGCGAGTACATGATATCTGGAACAACAGATAGCATTTACTTTTTTGATGTAACCGATCCTACGCAAATTAAATTATGTGCCAAGTTTTATGGTACCAATACCGGTTGTGTAAATCGCGATTATTATCCATACAGTCATTACTTATACGCCACCAGCGACCAATGCACTACGCCCGGCAATTTGCAAATTTTTGATATGCAATACTTACCCGATTCGGTGGTAAAAGTTTATGAAAGTGATAGCATTGGCGCGTTAACCCATACCATATTTATTGAAGAAAAATCAAAACGCATGTACATGAATTTAAACAAGCGTAAAAACCCACAATCAGGTTTAATTGATATTTTCCCGATGGATATTATTTCGTTAGAAAACCCTGAAGTGCCCGTAAAAATTGGCGCATTAGAGTTTCCTGCACCATACACCGGAACACGTGTACACGAGAGTTATGTGCGCAACGACACGGCTTATTGCAGCAGCGAAAATGCAGGCTTATTTATTTTTGATGTTAGGGATGCATCAAACCCAATATTGTTAAGTGCCATAACTCCGCCATACCCTGCCAATGCCTACAACCACAGCAGTTGGCTTGATAGCAGCGGAAAGTATATTTTATTTTGCGATGAAACCCCGGCCGGTGTTGGCATGAAAATTTATGATTTAACAGATATGTTTAATCCGCGTATCGTTGGCAATCCGTTTAAAGAAGTTGGCTCGCCACACAATGCTTATTGGAAAGACCGATACGCTTATGCAAGTATGTATTACGGTGGCGTTCAGGTTTATGATTTACAAGACAAAGCTAACCCTAAAATTACGGCCTATTACGACACTTATCCGCAAGAATATATTAGCGGTTATAGAGGTTGTTGGGGCGTTTGGCCATTTTTACCATCAGGCATAATATTGGCCAGTGATATGACCAATGGTTTATTTGTAATGCGCACCACCGAAAGGTTAGCCGTTAACGAATATGCCAATACACTGATAAACCTCAATGTTTACCCTAATCCGTTTAACCAACACATTAATTTTATAGTTAGTGTTGGTAAGCCTCAGGTATCAAATTTGGCGGTTTACAATTTGCAGGGTAAACTTGTAGCCGAAAAGCAAATAAACCTTGTTACTGGAGCCAATCAAATAAACACTGAGTTGGACCTTGAACTTGGATTGTTTCTTTTAAAATTAACAACAGATGAGCACGTGTATAAGGCTCAACTACTAAAACAATAACGTGAAGCATAAGGCTATTTTATTTTATATTTTTTTGAGTGTTGTATTGCTAGTTTCATCAAACCAAATTTGGGCACAAGACAGCATCAGAAAACATCCATTTTTACTAACCAATGCTTATGGTGTTGATAGAAATTTAGCTTTCCAAACATTGGACACCAACATGAATGAAACTGAAATTTTTCATCCCATGTACAAAAACAATGTATTGTTTCAAGACCTTGGTAATATTGGTACAGCTGGACGAAGTGCCATTTTTTCCGTTAACCAAGCTATTGGATTTAATGGTATGTTTCATCCTTATAGCAACTATTTTTTAACACCCGATAAAGCTAAATTTTTTAACACCACTACCCCATTTACCGAATTATTTTACACGCAAGGTTCGCAGGAGTTGTTGTTTTTAAAAGCCACCCATACACAAAATATTTTACCAAGATGGAATATGGGTATCGATTTTCAGCGCATATCATCAGAAGGATTTTTATTGCGCCAAAAAGCAGGTCATTACAATACCCAAATAAC
>CAZRVA010000206.1:0-3127 GCA_964603255.1 uncultured Chitinophaga sp. | reverse complement strand
TTGCAGCGGCCTCATTGGTTTTGTTTACCAATTCACCTACTTTATGTACCATGTCAATGGCATCATCCAGATTTTTGATGTCACTTATCCAAACCGGATACTTTTCCATCAAAGCCTCAATTTGCGTTTTATCATTTTCTTCTTTGTTGGCAATAATTAAATCGGGCTGAAGAGCATCTACCCTATCTAATTTAACATTTTTTGTACCACCAACTAATGGTTTTACTTTACGCATTTCCTGCGGATGAATACAAAATAAGGTTTGACCAACTACCTCATCATTTAAACCTAAGTCGTACAAAAGCTCAGTTTGCGATGGCACAAGAGAAACAATTCGCTTGGGTTGATAAGGAACAGTAACTATTCTTCCTAATTGATCTGTAATGTTTTTTGTTTTAGATTCGGGCATTGAATTTAAGGTTTCAACATTCATGATCGTGGAATAAGGTTACATTTACAACACCAAAATTAATATAAATTTCAAAACCCTATTCTTTTACCCGTAAAATTTTAGTTTATTTGAAAAAAATCATACAAAATGGAACAAAAATCGGGTTGGCCAATAGCCTTAAAATATGCGTTAATGTTGGCTTTTGCCACAATTGCAATAAACTTAATTTTTTACATCATTAACCCAAAATCGGTTGAAGGTACTTGGAGTTTTATTGGTATAGTACAATTATTACTGGCAGTTGTGGTAAGCGTATACATATTTGTGGTGGCCGCTAAAGTACGCAGAGACCAAGATTTAGAAGGTGTGATGTCGTACGGCAAATCGCTTGGATTTATGATGCAAATGGCCATGCCGGCAGCTTTAATTATTAGTTTTTATACGTTTATTTTCTTTGCATACATCAACCCTGAACTGTTGCAAAAAATAATGGAAACACAAGCCGAACAGATGGCTAACTCAGGCAAATCAGACGAAGAAATTGAACGAGCTATGCAATTTGCCAAAATGTTTAATAACCCTACTGCAGTAACTATATTTGGTGCAATTGGTACCATGTTCCAATTGTTTATTTATGCCTTAATCGCTTCTATTTTTACCAAAAAAGAACCTGTAACTTTCGAATAAAACATACATGCAACAAGCAATAGATATTTCTGTAATCATACCACTTATAAACGAGGAAGAATCGTTACCCGAATTGGTAAGTTGGATAGAACGCGTAATGCAAGAAAACCAATACACCTACGAGGTTTTAATGATTGATGATGGCAGTACTGATAAATCGTGGCAGGTAATTGAAAAATTGCATGCAGCCAACCCTCGCATAAAAGGTATAAGGTTTAGGAGAAATTACGGTAAAAGCGCTGCGTTAAATGTAGGTTTTCATCAATGCCATGGTAATGTTATCATAACTATGGATGCCGACTTGCAAGATTCGCCTGATGAGATACCGGAGTTGTACAACATGATTGTGAAGGATGGTTATGATATTGTAAGCGGTTGGAAAAAGAAACGTTACGACCCCATTACCAAAACCATTCCTACCAAGTTGTTTAACTGGGCTACGCGCAAAATGAGTGGTATAAACAACCTGCATGATTTTAACTGCGGACTTAAAAGTTACCACCACGATGTAGTTAAAAACATTGAGGTGTACAACGAAATGCACCGCTACATTCCGGTTATTGCCAAGTGGGCAGGTTACACCAAAATTACCGAAAAAGTGGTGCAACACCGCGAGCGTAAATATGGTACAACTAAGTTTGGTTTAGAGCGTTTTATTAATGGTTTTCTTGATTTATTAACCATATTTTTTGTTAGCAAGTTTGGTAAAAAACCCATGCACTTTTTTGGTGTGTTAGGTACTTTAAGTTTTTTTACCGGTTTTGTAATTACCTGCATTTTACTTGGCGAAAAAATATACAACTCATACCAACTTATTGAGCAACGTGGCGTAACCGATATGCCGCTGTTTTACCTTGCTTTGGTGCTTTTAATTATTGGTGTACAATTGTTTTTAGCGGGTTTTATTGGCGAAATGATTTCGCGCAATGCAAACGACAGAAACAACTACGGTATTAAACAACGTTTAGGTGAGTAAGAAAAGAATTTTAATTGTTGGCCCTGCTCATCCCCTGCGTGGTGGCTTAGCTACATATAACGAGCGTTTGGCGCAAGTGTTAAAACAAGAAGGACACGATTGTGATATCCTAAGTTTTTCGCTGCAATATCCTAAATTATTGTTTCCGGGTAAAACACAACTATCAACCGATAACGCGCCTAACCACATCAACATTTATTCTGATATCAACTCGGTTAACCCGGCCAATTGGATTAGTGTAGGTTTAAAGTACAAAAAAGCAAAATACGATATTGTTGTTTTTAGGTATTGGATGAGTTTTATGGCTCCGGCATTTGGTACCATTGCCAGGTTGATTAAAAGTAACGGTCATACCAAAATTTTAGCCATAACCGATAATGTAATTCCGCACGAACGCAAGTTTTTTGATGCAGCTTTTACCAACTACTTTTTACCGGTTTGCGATGGATTTTTAACTATGAGCGAATCTGTAAAACAAGATTTGTTGGATTTAAATTTAACTCAACCCATTACCTATGTTCCGCACCCTATGTACGATACATTTGGCCCTGCCATTAGCAAGCAAGAGGCTAAACAAAAACTAGGTTTTAACCAAGATACCAACTACTTGTTGTTTTTTGGTTTTATTAGAAAATACAAAGGGTTAGGGTTATTGTTAGATGCATTTGCAGATGAACGATTGGCTGCCTTAAACCTTAAATTGATTGTGGCTGGCGAGTTTTACGAAGACAAAAAACCTTACCTGGAACAAATAGAAAAACTTGGGTTAAAAGACCGTGTTTTGGTGTGTGATGATTTTATACCCAACAACCAAGTATCAACTTATTTTTGTGCAAGCGATGTGGTGGTTCAACCATACTTAAATGCCACACAAAGTGGTGTTACACAAATTGCCTACTACTACAACAAACCCATGATTGTTACCAATGTGGGCGGACTTGCCGAGTTAGTACCAAACAACAAAGTTGGTTTTGTGTGCAATGTAAACCAACAAGAAATTGCTGGTGCCATTTATAACTTTTATGCCCAACAAAAAGAAAACGAATTTGCACAGGCTGCCGAAAACGAAAAGC
>CAZRVA010000205.1:1938-3188 GCA_964603255.1 uncultured Chitinophaga sp. | reverse complement strand
ACAAAGCCAATCATTGAACTCACAATAATTCTCTGGCGTTGGTTATTTGCTTCTTGTATTGATTTGTCTTTTTCTAATAATTCTATTTCCTTTTGCTTCTTATCCATTGCATAGTTAAACTCCGCCTCGTGAACTTTTCTACCAGACTCCTCATTCAGCAAACTATCTTTATAAATCATCGCTTCTTTTAGGAATTTATTAGCAAGTGCAAACTCATTTTTTCTGCCATAAGCATCCGCAAGAAGACTTGATGCTTCGTGTAAGCGTAATTTATTGCCTAAAATAACTGCAGAATTATAACCGGTATTTAAATGAACAAGTGCTTCTTTCATGTTATGCTGCATTAGATAGGCTTTACCTAAACCTAACTCAGATATTACTACACCTTCTAAATCATTACTCAAACTTGAGAATGACAATGCATCCGAGAAATGTTTAATTGCCCTTTCAAACATACCAAGATTAATCTCGGCTTCACCAACATTAACCATAGCCACAGACTCAGAACTTTTCGAACCCATAGATTGGGCTATACTTAATGCTTTTTCAAAAATAGCCAATGCCTTTCTATCCTGCTTTCTGTTTAAGTATACACCGCCCGTAGTAATTAAACTTTGAAATATTCCATCCCGGTTACCATTTAACTCATAAATTTTATTGGCCATTTCGTTGTATTTAATGGCCAAGTCAAAACGAGACAACAAAAAATAAACTCCACCAATATTAGAGTAGCTATTTGCAATACCTGCTGAATCACCAATCTTTTCCCTAATCTCTAACCCCTTGAATAAATACTCTAGTGATTTTGAGTAGTTACCCATATCGCAGTATGAATTTCCAATATTATTATAACCACCGCCTAAGCCAACTAAATCGCCAACTGCTTCTCGCTTTTTCATACTCAAATTGTAGTAAATAAGAGCCGTTTCATATTCACCTTGATTATGAAAAATCATGGCCATGTTGTTTAATACAGCCCCTTCACCGCGTTCATCCCCTAATGATCTGTATATAGACAAAGCCTCTTTATTTTTCTTCAAAGCTTCTCCGTCATAATTCTGAACATAAGACCCAATTGCCCAGTGCTTTAAAGCATCAGCTTTACCTTTTAGATAGTTTAATTTAGTAGCTAATTTAAAGGCATCTTTTGATAAAGCGATGGTACTATCCGGGGAAATTTGATGATAGTAATAAGCAAGTTTTGATAGTAGCTGAACTTTACTGGTATCATCTAACTTGTGAGTTTTTAG
>CAZRVA010000205.1:0-1838 GCA_964603255.1 uncultured Chitinophaga sp. | reverse complement strand
CTCAAAATTATTTTGTATCGCCCATGGATACGCCTATTTACCTCAGTGCTCCCTTTGGCTCACTGCGCGATAATCATTTCCACAGTGGTATGGATATTCGTACTTACGAAAAAGAAGGATTACCTGTTTATGCTGTTGCAGATGGTTATGTGTCTCGTATAAAATTATCAGCCGGTGGTTATGGCAAAGCTGTATACATAGATCATCCCAATGGATTTACCAGCGTTTACGGACATTTACTAAAATATGAAGGCGCTACGGCAAAACACATCAAGGCAGTACATTATCAGGAACAGAAATTTGAGATCGATCACTTCCCTGCTAAAAATTTAATACCCGTAAAAAAAGGAGAAATAATTGGTTGGAGCGGCAACAGCGGAGGAAGCACAGGACCGCATTTACATTTTGAAATTAGAGACACTAAATTAGAAGAACCCATCAACCCGCAGTTATTTGGAATACCTGGAGTTGATTTATTTGAACCCACTTTAAAACGACTGGTAATTTACAACCTTGAAAGTAACAGACCTGTTGTACAACACAACATAAATATTACGGAAAGAAACAGTATTAAAACAGATAGCGGAAACGTACTTTTAGATACACTTTATGTTGCCAAAGGTGCAACAGGTTTTGGTATTGAAGCTTATGATTATTTGGTAAACGAAACCAAAACTTACAGCATTTATTGTGCTGATTTTTTCATGGATCGGATTAAACGTTTTTCATTTAGAATGGACCGATTAAACTTTTCTGAAACTAAATACATCAACACTCACATTGATTACGATTTATACAAACGTGATGGCTACCGCATACAAAAGTGTTTTTTAGATGATGGCAATAAAGCACAAATTTATCCTTACATCCGCAACAAAGGAAAGGTAATATTAAATGATACGCTGGTTCATACGGTAAGTTTTTGCGTGGGTGATTTTGATGGCCGATCGCATACTTTTTACGCACGGATAAAAGCATCATTACTAAAACCATTGGCCGAAACACCTTGTAATGATGTGGTATGGTACCCAAATAGTAAAAATATTTACGCTACAGATGCACTTAGAATAACCATACCAGAAGGTGCCCTTTACGATACGCTTAATCCTTGTGTATTAGTAAGCAAACCAAACGTTAAAGGATTATTGTCTGCAGCATACCAAATTCATACACCAAACACACCTTTACATAAATCAATAACAATTAGTATCGATGTTGATACGGCTAATGTTCCTTCATCAAAAATATTATTGGCAACCTACAAAAAAGACAATAGTTTAAGCGCTTCGGGTGGTGAATACAAAAACGGAAGAGTTGTGCATCAAACCTCAACTTTTGGAACTTATTGTGTTATTGCCGACACAATAGCTCCCATCATTAAATTATTGAATTTAAACAAAAAGAATGAGTGCACTGATTCAACCAAACTAATCATAAAAACAACAGATAACATGAGTGGCATTGGCAGTTACAATGGATACCTAAACGGCTCATGGATATTGCTAGATTATGATGCCAAAAACGACATACTGCAGTACGACTTTGATGAAAAAACTATCTTTAACCAAAAACAAGAATTACAAATAGTTGTTACTGATAAAAAAGGAAATACAACAACTTGGAAAGGTGATGTATTTTTTAAAAAGTAATTGATTAATCATACAACATATGGCATTATTACAAGAAGGAACTAAAGCTCCTGCCTTTAAAGGCATAAACGAAAAAGGTGAAACCGTAAAATTAGCGGATTATAAAGGCAAAAAACTCGTACTTTATTTTTACCCAAACGACAGTACCCCGGGCTGTACTGCAGAAGCTTGCTATTTGCGCGATAACTA
>CAZRVA010000204.1:0-3221 GCA_964603255.1 uncultured Chitinophaga sp. | reverse complement strand
GCACCTTTAACCGGATTTGCAGATAGTGCATTGGTTGTATTTGCATCAGGATTTTTATCTCCAAACGTACCAGAAGGCAGAGACGAAGGACCACGTTTTGCATTGGTAGCAGTAACTGCAGGTGGTAACACCATTGAATTACCAGTGTTTACAGGCTTATCAAACATTAACCGTATGCCAGAAGGAATTAGCGTTTATCCAAACCCTGCAGAAGATGTAGTAAACATTGCAGTTAAAGAATTAGTTAATACTAATTACAATGTAACCATTACAGATATTACAGGAAAAGTTGTGTTTAACAACAGATTAAACAACATGCTAAACAACAATGCTGCAAGTATTAATGTTAGTGAGTTTAACAAAGGCATGTACTTCATCATGTTAACAAACGAACAAGGTACATCAACCCAAAAACTAATTGTACGATAACTAAGCCACAAATTCACACACATAAAAAAGGTCATCGCTAATTTTAGTGATGACCTTTATTTTTTAAATAAAATTTATTTCCGTTTAAAAATAGGAACATTACTACACGCCTCTCCATACATAATACTTTTTACATGAGGTGTAAGTTTATGTGTAATTTCTACGTAAGCACTAACCGGAACCGGTACATCACTACAACCCTTAATAATTACACGCGCTTCGTTAAAATCTATTGGGTTGATTTTTTGTAAGGCATCTTGATACAAAACAGTGTTTAATGTTTCAAGGTTACCAAACACATATCGGTTAGCATATGGTTCGATGTTTACTGCCAAAAGCATGTATGCCCAGGTGGGCACGATAGCATCATTGCTACATGTAAAAGCTACATTTTTACTAGTGTATTGAGCCCAATCGTGATTTTTAACATGCTCTCTAAAATCCTTTTCTTTTAAAATCATTTCCATAAAAAGCCATGGTTTAATATCAAGCACCACACGCTCTCCTTTATCAAAATAATCTTCAAGGTTTAAGGTAATTAAACCACTGTTGGCTACTTTATTTTCTATGGGCAAAATATTTTCTTCAGGAATCATGCAACAAAGTTAAAGCAATTATTAAGGGTAATAAAACAAGTGCGTCTATAAATAACTTTTAGTTATGTAGGTTTTCTTTTATCCAATTATCAATAGCATTAAACAACACTACATTTCCGTTTTGGTGGTATTGGTTGAGTTGTGATTGAAAGTATGGTAAATCAAACAAAAACGCCTTTAAATTATCGCTATTTAAAGTAGAAAAATGCCTGCCAAAGCCTAGCTTTTGAAGGTAAGCCGCATTTAACCATTGTTCAAACTGACCCTTTATTGGAAACGAATAAATTGGCTTTTGTAAATACACCGCCTCGCTTATAAAAGAAAAACCACCGTTGGCAATTACTGCTTGTGCACTTGCCAAATCGTTAATAAAACCTTGCTCGCTAAATGGCTTAAAAATAATGTTTCCGTCATGTTCATCTTTATTCATGCCGTAAACATAAAAGGTTGTATTTGGTAACTCCTTAAGTACATTTTTAACTTCGCCAAACGAACTTGAAGTTTGATACATGATAATGTGATTGCCTTGTGTTGGTTTGGCTGATGTAATGGCATCGCGGATAATTGGCGGAACAATAACCGTGTTCTTTTTTATCGTATCGGCACTAAAAAAGCTCGTAATAAAATATTGTTCACAGCCAGGAACCTTTGCTTTTACAATGGCCTTGGCCAATTTGTAATTCTCCTTTTCTTCTTCAAGTATTTTGACATCAAGCTTACACCTGTTCATTACTTGCATGTTATCAATGCTTATTAATGGTAGTTGATGCGCCTTCGCAAAAAAGTTAGTAAACGATTCGAAATCGGAAATGACCAAATCAGGTTTAAAATTTTTGTTGATGAAAAGGTATTGCGAAACATTATGAATAAGGTTTTCGGGACCATGTTTTAGGTTGAGTAAAAATGTACCAAGTTTACTTACCTGCGCATTTTTATACGCAAAATGCAAGCCTTTAATTTCATGTACCCTATCGCCAAAAGCTTCTTTTAAAAACTTGTAGGCGCGGGCGCTGCTTAACACTTGCACATCGTGTGTTTTAAGCAAATGTGCTATAACTACTTTACTGCGTGTGGCATGGCCCATGCCTTCGCCCGGAACTCCGTATAAAATTTTCATCTTAGTGTTTTTTATGAATGAGTAGTTTTCGGGTAGTATCGAAATAAATAAAAATTGCTGCAATTGTAAATCCGCCAAGCGAACCCACCGTTACATCTATTGCTGTATGCGCACCAATGGCCACCCTTGATAATGCCACAAAACATGCCCACAAAAAAGGTATCCAATAATATTTATTCCATTTTTTATTGGTTGCATGATACAAACTAAAAGCGATGATAGTTGCCAATAAATAAGCATTAAACGAATGCCCCGAAGGAAATGAATAACCCGCTTCTTCTATCCAATGATGAAGCACTTTGGCATCAACATCATTAAAGTATGTTTTATTGTTTTGGATGAGTTGCTCGAAATAATTTTTGCGCTGTATTTTGGTTAACTGATAAACAGAATCGAGTTGATTGTTTGCGCCTAATTGATTCGCAATATATTGGTGACTTGGACGAACTTCTTTTAATAAAGGCTTGGTTAAATACTCGTTTACAAAAGCCAATGCTCCAATAAATAAACTCACTGCCACAAATGATTTGATGAAAGTAAGTAACTTTTCTCTTTTTAATTCAACCCTTATGGTATAACAATAACTTGTAATTAAAATGATAACAGCTGTACCAAATTTACCAGCTGATTCCGTTAATACAAATCCGATATCAACCCAAATACTTGATTTAAAAACAGCAGCAAACGATACGGATAAATTACCCACCATAAGTAATAACAATATGATGCTGATTAAAGCCGTGTATGTAATTTGCTTGTTAATAACTACGAATTTGAAGTTAGACAATGATATAACCTTTACGTATAGCAAACATCACTAAACCAGCTGTATTTTTCGCACCGGTTTTTGTGAGTAATTTATTTCTATAGTTTTCAACCGTTTTGGAGCTAAGATTTAATTTCTCTGCAATTTCTATATTGGTATGTTCGGCACAAATAAGTTTTAACAACTCTGCATCTTGTTCCGATAGGTCATCATTAAATTGTGTTTTGTGTGCTTTTAAGGTTTCTTTGTCAATAATACTTTTTAGTAGTTTAACTGAAATATTCTGATTAAAATAATAATCCTTTTCCATTAC
>CAZRVA010000203.1:0-3298 GCA_964603255.1 uncultured Chitinophaga sp. | reverse complement strand
TTAACCAGCGATAATGTGTATGTATTGTTTCATGATGCACCTTCAATTTACAGAACCAGTAACGGAACTGGCAACATAAGAGAAAAAACATTAGCCGAATTAAAGCAATTAGACGCGGGTGCATGGAAAGGAGAACAATTTATAGGGTTAAAAATACCAACCCTTGTAGAGGCGCTTCAACTTGCAGAGAAGTATGATGCACATTTGTACTTAGACACCAAAAATTATGATTTACAATCGTTAAAAACTACGCTTGAACAAGCCGGAGTTGCCCCAAACAGAATGATGCCATCATTAACCACTTTGGCACAAGCCGCTTTATTCAGGTCGTTGTTACCAAACACACCTTGGGTTTGGTTTGGTGGTGGGGATTATCCAACTGATATTAATGATGATTTTTTTTACAGCCACGCTATTGAATTGGGTTGCCACGCGTTTGAAATAAGCTCATCACTTGTTGGTGATAGTTTATGGAATACATTTAAAACTAAAGTTAAAAACGCAGGAGGTAAAATTTGGGCATTTACTGAAAACGACAACCAAAGATTATTGAACCTTATTAACCAAGGGGTTGATGGCATTGAAAGTGATAGACCATGGGAATCAGGTTTACTTGCTTGTTCTGAAATAACAGGTAATCCATACGAAAACTTAACTACTGGAAATTGGATTTTTAACAACAATCTAAAGGCAGATGCTGTTGGGTCTCAATTACGCTTACTAAAAACTGCTAATGTTCCGTTTAATGAACAACCAGAATTTGCATCTTGCAACATATTGGGCTTACCTTTTATTGAAGGACAAAACAAAATTATAGCCAAAATACCAGCATACGATGCAACAAATGGAGTGCTGGTGTACAACAACTCTAGAGACGAAACTTTTGGCGTCTTAGATAATAGTTACACTGTAATAATGGACATTCTGCTACCACAAGCATCCTCAGGAAAATGGGTATCGTTAATACAAACAAGCACAGCCAATGCTAATGATGGCGATTTTTTTATTAACCCTACAGGAGGCATAGGTATTGACAATGCTTATCATGGGTTTGTAACACCTAATGTTTGGAATAGAATTGCAATGGTTTATGATGGAAAGAATAACGTGATAAAAAAATACATTAACGGAGTTTTTGTTGGCGAAAACATGATAACTCCCGGTACTTCGCGTTGGGCAATTTGGAACTCATCAAGATCTGGTGACGACCAAGGATTTTTGTTGTTTGCTGATGATAATGGCGAAACAGCAGAGCTTTATATAAGTGCATTACAATTGCGCAATTATGTTACTAATGATGCCACCATTGCCAAATTAGGAGGTGTAAAAGCTGCAGGAATTAAAATGAGTAATGCAAATATTTGGCATGCTAAACTTGATATTGCTTATGATGATAGTACCATACTAGATTACGAACACAAAACATTTCACTTTGTAATTCCAGCCAACGCTACAGCAGATAGTGCGATGCTTACGTTTAACACTTATGATAGAGCCACATCAAGTAAAGTAAGCGGTATAAACATAGCACTTAACCAACCTTTTGAATGGACAGTTACTTCAGAAGACAGTAGCAACATTGTAACATGGAAAGCATGTATTAGAAAAGCCTATTTGGGCTCAGGACAACAAAATTTAACCGCAAACCATAAGCCGATAAGCGTGTTTCCTAACCCGGCCGTAAGTGAGTTAAACATTAATAATATAAACCCAAAAGATGCGTCTTACCAACTTATTGATTTAATGGGTAAAAAACTTTTACAAGGTAAACTGGCTGCTATAAACAACAGCATTGATGTATCTGCCATAAAAGGCGGTATTTACTTTTTAATAGTAAATGAGGGCGAAGTTATACATCATAAAAAACTTTACATAAACAATTAAGGCATGCACATTTAAGGTACATGCTTATGTACGAACAATGTGGATGGTAATGCCCATATTTGCGGTGAGTTATGATTTCTATTTTATTAATTGAAGACGATTTTAATATACAAGAAGCCCTAAAACAGTATATTGGCAGCCAAGATGATTTTGAATTGGTTGGTGTTTTTTCTAATGCCGAAAGTTTTCAAATTTCTACTTGGACCAAAAGCCCTGATGTGGTGCTACTGGATATTAATCTTCCGGGCATATCAGGAATTGACTTGATACCCGAATTAAAAAATAGATTTCCCAACACGGCTATTTTAATGTTGAGCGTAAATTACGACAACGATAGCGTGTTTAAATCGTTGCAAGCCGGTGCTGACGGATACCTGAGCAAAGAAACCCCGCTTACTAAAATTAAAGATGCCATTATTGATATTAACAGTGGTGGCTCGCCAATAACTCCTGCAATTGCGCGCAAGGTGTTTGATTTTTTTAATGCCAAACAAAACATTGCCGAAGATTTAAGCGAACGCGAAAAACAAGTGGTTGACGGCATTGTAGCCGGTCTTAGCTACAAACTTGTTGCCGACAACATGAATATTTCTATTGATACAGTAAGAAAATACATTAAAAGCATTTACCGCAAACTTCAAATAAATAGCAAAGGCGAGTTGATTGCCAAATACCACGGGAAGAAGTAGAGAAAAAGCTGTGTTTAATAACCACAAAAAGCCGCTCTTGCGGCTTTTTGTATGTAATTAAGTTTTCATTTTTTTCTTTTTGGCTGACGGAAACAAAATGTTGTTTAATATCAACCTATAACCCGGTGAGTTGGGATGTAAATTTAAATCTGTGGGTGGCTCTCCTACCTGGTGTTGGTAATCTTCAGGGTCGTGGCCGCCATAAAATGTCCAGGTACCTTTGCCCGATGTACCATGTATATAACGTGCTTCTCCTAATGTTTTTGTTTCGCCCATTACCAACACATCACTTTTAATAAACTGCTTGCGATAAGCGGTGGTTTGTCCATAAAAACCTTTTACTACCTTAGTATGATTTTGGCACAACATAGTTGGCACAACATCCCACTTTGCCGAAAATTCAAACAACGTAAACACATCGTTTTGTTCGGTTACGGGGCGTGTTTCAGGTGTATTGTCAATGTATGAATACTCATACTCGTAAGGATTCATTTTTAACCTGAAATCTTTAAAAGCAAAGGTGTTCTGAAAATTTAGTTTACCATCAGCAGCATGATCGGCCGGGTCGCCATCAAACATCGATTCGCAAATGTCTACGCCATCTGCTGCCAATGCAATATCATAACTATCGGTAGCACTACACATGGCAAATAAAAATCCGCCACCGGCCACAAAGTCTCTAATTTTTTTTGCAACAGCCAACTTCAACTCACTTACTTTTTTAA
>CAZRVA010000202.1:2989-3319 GCA_964603255.1 uncultured Chitinophaga sp. | reverse complement strand
GGTGATATACGGTAATTTAACTTTAAGCAAATTAGTAGTAGATAGTTTTGTGAAATAGTAGAGGTTGAGTAGCTAGAAGGTTCGCAATTTTGTTTCCGGCATCTCCTCCTCCATAGACTAAAGACTCTTGAGGTTTGGTGTTTTGCGATAGCGTTTTGTATGCTTCATAAATTTCACTTGAATTATACATTACATCTATAACATTATTTCCTCTTTCCCTCTTGTTTTGTCTACTTCCTATATTTATTACAGGTACACCTAAAAATGCACACTCTCTTATTCCAACACTTGAGTTGCCAATTAAACAATCAGCATTGACAAGTAATCTTA
>CAZRVA010000202.1:2724-2979 GCA_964603255.1 uncultured Chitinophaga sp. | reverse complement strand
ATCTGACCCCTCCATGTTTTTAAAAAAATGCATATTGGTTGGTCTATTATTTTCTCTGTATGCTCTTATGCCAGTTGAAGTACCGTCAGCACCTGCATCTACATTTGGCCAAAACCACAAAATGGGTTTGTTAATTTTTTCTAATGCTTTTAAGGTTTCTTCAATATGTTTTCTCGACTCTTGGTATTCGTTGGTTACCGGGTGTTGCATCACTACTAAATATCCACTACCCAAATCAGGCTTACTTCCTACACC
>CAZRVA010000202.1:0-2714 GCA_964603255.1 uncultured Chitinophaga sp. | reverse complement strand
TACTTGGGCCGCTAAATCAATAGATGGGCATCCGGTGTTGAATACCATGTCAGGATTTTCGCCTAATTTGATAACACGCTGTTTTGCATCTTCAGAAGCTACAAAGTGATAATCACTTAACTTAGTAATGGCATGGCGTACTTTTTCATCAATATTGCCGGTCACTTCACCGCCCTGAACATGTGCTAATGGTATGTTCATGTATGATGCAGAAATGGCTGTTGCCATGGTTTCAAATCTGTCGGCTACGGTTACAACAATATCTGGTTTCAAATTGTCAAATACGGTTGATAGCTCAAGAATACCGATACCGGTTGTTTTTGCAGCAGCAGTAAGATTTTCACCTTCCAATACATTAAAAACTTTTGCTGCAATTTCAAATCCGTCTTTTTCGATGTAGTTAACAGCAGAACCGTAACGATCAAGTAATGCTGAAGCAGCAATAATTAACTGTAAATCCAATTTTGGATGATCTTGAATAGCTTTAAGTGCAGTTTTAATTCTGCTGTAGCTAGGACGAGCGGTGATAACTACGGCTATTTTACGTTTGTTACTCATTTTCTTTTTTATATCAATGGCCTTTTCGCCCCCCAACCCCTGAAGGGGCGGTCTAACGCGCGGGTTATCCTTTATAAGTTAAATTACGTGCGGCTGTTCCCTTCAGGGAAAGGGTGCGCGTGGAAGTCAGAAATTATATTTTCTATATCAGTCAATATTATTTCATGACTGATTTTATTTGTATACCTCAACACTTTAACACCCCACTTCATCATATCCTCGACTCTCTGTTTATCGTACACCATTTGATTTATATCTTCAAAATGGTGTTTGCCATCTAGCTCTATTACTAACTTTAATTTGTGACAATAAAAATCAGCTATATATGGCCCCATTGGATGTTGTCTTCTAAATTTAAAATTCTTGTATCAATCTTTTATCAGAAGCCAAATTCGACTTTCAGATTGAGTAGTGTTATTTCTCAATTAACTGGCTTTTGAGAATATTTCCGGTGATGCACCATAAAACATGTCCATCCGTGAACCCCGTGTTTAATACAAATCCTCCTCCCTCAAGAAACTCCACTGTTTTAAATCATGCTTCAATGGTTTCCCAATAACCCGTTGAAACTCTTTAGCTGGTATGCCTTGGTCGCCCGGTTTTTTAGACTCCAAGTCACTAATGGTGATGATATGTCCTTGTGGTAAGTTTTTGTTTACAGCTATACTTTTACCAAACATGGTTTTTAGTGAATGGAAGCTTGACGCATCATTTTTTAAATGATTGCTTTGCATTCCAGTTTCAATTGCTCGAACACCCTTAACTAATTGTTTGACTTGTGGAATAGTTAATGATGCTTTTGCATCAGGCCCAAACATGTTATGATCAAATACCACATGAAATTCTAATATAGATGCACCCAATGTAGTTGCAGCTAAACATGCAAAAATATCTGCTGAATGATCTGAGTAGCCTATTGGTAATTGGTATCGGTTCCTCATTTCTTCAATGGCCGTTAATCCCCATTTTTCAGGTGGAGTAGGGTAGGCGGTCGTACATTGTAGTAACGCCAACTCATTACCATATGGCTTTAAAAAGTTGATGGTGTCATCTAATTCATTCCAATCACTCATTCCGGATGAGAGAATCATTGGCTTTTGCGTTTTGGCAATGGCATCCAACATTAAATAGTTGGCCAACTCACCTGAACCAATTTTATATCTTTTTACGTTTAGTTGTTCGAGTAATTCAACAGCAGCTATTGAAAATGGTGAAGAAATAAATTCCATTCCTTTTTCTTCGCAGTGTTGTTTTAGCCCTGCCCATTGCTCAGGTGTGAACCCCATACGTTTCCAATAGTCGTAGCGGGTGTTGTCTTCATAGCTAAAGTTTACACGAAATTGTTCTTGTGTGCTGCTTTCTGCCTCTGCAATGTGGGTTTGAAACTTCACTGCATCCACACCGGTGTCTGCCAATGCATCAATATAACTATGTGCAATTCCTAAACTGCCTTCATGTGCTTGTGCGATTTCTGCAATGATAAAAACTGAACTTTTCATTAGCGTAATACCTCAATAAAAGGTTGTTCAAGTAACTTGTTTTTTTGAGACTCAAACTCTTCATTGCTAAACGTTACGAAGCGCACTTTTTTATTGATTAACTTCTCTACTTTTTCGGTTAAATTGAGTAAGTAGTTTTTATCCATATCGCCCACTAAAATCAAATCAATAATCGGGCTGTCCAAACCTTTTGCTAAATCACCTACCAAATAAACGGCTTCTACATTCCCTAATCGGCCAATTACCTGTTCTACAATTTTATCCAACCCGGTATACTTCATCAAGATGTTTTGGATGTCGCTAAACATAGGATGTTTGGTATTGGCCTTGAATACTTTTTTGTTACCGCTGGTGCTTGTTTTTAACAATCCGGCCTCTTCAAATTTGTTCAACTCCAAACGAATAGAATTCGTGCTTTCGCCAAATTCAGTTTCGAGGTTACGTAGGTATGATGAAGTTTTACTGTTTAGGAAAAATTTCAGCAATAATTTAATTCGGGTTTTAGATGTAATGAGTGTGTCTAACATTTTGTAGTAGAGATAGCTACTCTTGGAGTTAACGACTATACATAGCTTCGCCTTGTCAGTTACATTTTTGGGTGCAACTGTTATACATTGAGTAAAAAAACTACTCAATATTAAATGTGCTTAATGATAA
>CAZRVA010000201.1:0-3352 GCA_964603255.1 uncultured Chitinophaga sp. | reverse complement strand
GATGGTTAATTTGTGTACAACATCTATTACATTCAATTTTGTTGTATTAGCAACGCGTATTACTTTCGCAAAACTCTTTAGGGAATATCAACGGTATAAAACTTAGTTTTATGAATAAAAAACTTTTAATCATTACTGCTTTTATTGTGGCTGCAGCTGCTGCCAGACTTCTACCTCACGCTCCTAACTTTACACCACTTGGTGCAATTGCATTGTTTGCAGGTGCATATATTACAAACAGAGTATTGGCTTTTATTATTCCAATTTTAGCAATGATTTTAAGTGATGCTATGATGGGTTTTGCCGGCTGGGATTTTCCTGAGCAAATTATTACCGTTTACGGTTCATTCGCATTAATTACAGCTTTAGGTATGAATATGCGTAGTGACAAAAATGTTTTCCGTGTTGGTGTATCATCATTAGCTGCATCGGTATTGTTTTTTGTGGTTACCAACTTTATGGTTTGGATGAGCGGTTTTTATACAGCTACTCCACTTTATGCAACTAACATTAGTGGATTAGTTTCTTGTTACGTTGCCGCTATTCCTTTTTTCACTCCTACTGTTGCTGCTGATTTATTTTACAGCTCAGTTTTATTTGGAGCGTTCTATCTAATACAAATCAACGTTCCAAAATTGGTTCAGGAATAATTAGTTAATCAACCAAAATATTTAAAACACCTCACATTACCGTGGGGTGTTTTTTTATGCCACTACTTAGATTAATTGGTAATTTTTACCGCATAAAAAATCCCTTGCCGGCCGATAAACCAACAAGGGATTGTTATGTTGTTACTTAATTTTAAAACTTAAATATAATGGGGTGCGATACTTTGTCTTTTGTTACGCTGTATTTAATTACATCCATCATATCACTTACATATTTAAACTTCAATCCTTTGGTGTAAAGCTTTGCAATATCTTCTACATCTTTACGGTTTGATTCAGGTAATAATATATCAGTAATACCAGCACGTTTTGCGGCTAAGATCTTTTCTTTAACACCACCAATTGGCAAAACTTTTCCGCGTAAGGTAATCTCACCCGTCATGGCCAATTTTGATTTTACTTTTCGCTGGGTAAACAAACTAGTTAGTGAAGTAAGTATAGTTACTCCCGCTGAAGGACCATCTTTAGGAACGGCACCTGCAGGAACGTGAATATGCACATCATACTTATCAAATACGCGGTTATCTATTTTAAAATCGGCAGCATGTGCTTTTAAATAAGTTAATGCTGTTACAGCCGATTCTTTCATAACATCACCCAACTTACCGGTTAAGGTTAATTTACCTGTACCCGGAGTTAAGCTACTTTCAACAAATAGTATTTCACCACCAACAGATGTCCATGCCAAACCGGTAACAACACCTGCATGCGAGTTATCTGCGTAAGTTTCTTTGTCAACCTTCTCAACACCTAGTACCTTACTTACATTATTTACTGATACTGTAAGTTGTTTGGCATTGTTCATCACTTTTTCTTTGGCTGCGTAACGCGCCAATTGGGCTATTTGTTTATCTAATCCACGCACACCACTTTCGCGTGTATATTGGTCAACAATTTTTTCAATTGCCTTCGGTTCTACCTTTAAATCTTTATTGGTTAAACCATGATTTTCTAGTTGTTTTGGCAACAAGTATTTATTAGCAATTTGAACCTTCTCTTCTAACGTGTAACCATTAATTTCTATGATCTCCATACGGTCTAACAAGGCCGGCTGAATGGTATCTAAAGAGTTTGCCGTTGCTATAAACAACACATTACTTAAATCGTATTCAATCTCCACAAAGTTATCGTGGAAAGTATTGTTTTGCTCCGGATCAAGCACTTCTAACAATGCACTTGAAGGGTCGCCTCTAAAATCTCTGCTTATTTTATCAATCTCATCCAATACAAAAACAGGATTGCTGGTTTTTACCTTTTTTAGATTTTGTATGATGCGCCCCGGCATTGCACCAATGTACGTTCTGCGGTGACCACGAATTTCGCTTTCATCGTGCAAACCACCCAAAGCAATACGTGCATACTTACGACCTAAAGCCTTAGCTATACTTTTACCCAAGCTGGTTTTACCCACACCCGGAGGGCCATACAAGCAAAGTATAGGGCTTTTCATGTCACCTTTTAGTTTAATAACAGCAAGGTATTCAAGTATGCGCTCTTTAACTTTTTCTAAACCAAAATGATCTTCATCTAAAATCTTTTTGGCGTTTTTTAAATCAAAACTGTCTTTGGTAAAATCGCTCCAAGGTAAATCTAACAACAACTGTAAATAACTGTGCTGCACACCATAATCAGGAGCCATTGGGTTCATTCTACGCAGGCGTTCAACTTCTTTTTTAAACGATTCAAACACCTCTTTACTCCACTTCTTCTCTTCACCCAACTTTAAAAAATTATCTATGTCACGCTCCGGAGAATCACCACCAAGCTCTTCTTGTAAAGCTTTAATTTGTTGTTGTAAAAAGTAATCGCGTTGTTGTTTATCCAAATCGCCTTTTACCTTGGTTTGAATTTGGTTTTTAAGTTGCAACATTTGAATTTCTTTACTCAAATGCTCCAATATTTTATTACCCCTTGCATTAATATCATCCAGCTCCAATAACTGTTGCTTTGCTGTTAAATCAACATTTAGGTTTGATGAAATAAAATTTAGTAAGAAACTAGGACTATCAATATTTTTAAGCGCAATGCTAGCTTCTGTTGGTATATGTGGCGATAAACTGATGATTTGATTAGCTAAATCTTTAACAGATGAAATAAGTGCGGTTGAATTTTCATTCACCTCCATTTTATCTTCATCAAAAGAAGTGATTTTAGCTACAAAATAAGGCTCAGACTGCACACACTCTGCAAGGCGGAAACGTTTTTTACCTTGGATGATGACAGTAGTACTTCCGTCAGGCATACGAAGCATTTTGATGATTTGTGCTACAGTACCTACTTTATGTAAATCAGAAAATTCAGGATCTTCAATATCTGCATTGGTTTGTGCTACCACACCTACCATTTTGGTTCCTTTGTGTGCGTCTTTTATGAGGTTAATTGACTTGTCGCGACCAACAGTGATAGGAATAACCACACCGGGAAAAAGCACTGTATTACGCAGCGGTAATATTGGCAGCGTTTCGGGCAAAATTTCCTTATTCATTTCATCTTCTTCCTCTTGTGACAGCAGCGAAATGTACTCCGGATTATCTCCGTCTTCATTCATAACTCCTGATAACATGAAGTTTATATCTTTATTTATATCCATGATGTAGTTTTAGTTTAGGTAAAATTTTATTAAGGCTTTGTTTAACTCAATAGGTGTGCCAACAGTTGCAAAATACATTTTGTTGCTTATATTG
>CAZRVA010000200.1:0-3404 GCA_964603255.1 uncultured Chitinophaga sp. | reverse complement strand
GCCCTGAAGGGGCGCAATCTAACCGCGTTGTGCACCTATGGCATCTCACTGAAAAATGTATATCATGTATACTGACAAATTATTATCTAATTTACTCCAAGCCCTGAAAGGGCGAAATCTAACCGCGATGTGCAAAGCGCATCGCACTATAGATAAGTAAAAAAATAGGCCACCAAATTGGTAGCCTATTTTATTTCTTTTTATTCTGGATTAACCGGTGGTGTATCTTTTTTCTTGCGTGGTTCTTTCTTTTTCACCACACCAATTTTTAGTTCTTCAGGGTTGGCTTCTTTGTCGTAATCTATTTCAATTACTGCACCTTCCATGCTTTCTCCTTTTAATAATTCTTCTGCTACCGGATCTTCAACAAAACGCTGTATGGTACGGGCCAACGGACGTGCACCCATATCAGGATCAAAGCCTTTTTCTGCTAAGAAATCTTTGGCTACATCAGTAATTTTAAAGGTAAAACCTAACTCTTCAACACGTTTAACCAACTTCTCTAAGTTTAAGTCAAGTATTTTATGGATGGCTTCTCTATCCAATTGGTTAAATACAATCACATCATCTATACGATTTAAAAACTCAGGAGAGAAGAAACGTTTCAATGCATTTTCAATTACAATTTTTGCGTTTGCATCTGCTTGTGCTTGTTTACTTGGAGTAGTAAAGCCAACTCCTGCGCCAAACTCTTTTAATTGGCGGCTACCAATGTTTGAAGTCATGATGATGATGGTGTTTCTGAAATCAACCTTACGACCTAAACTATCTGTAACAAAACCTTCATCTAATACTTGTAACAAAATATTAAATACATCCGGATGCGCTTTTTCAATTTCGTCAAGCAACACAACCGCGTATGGTTTTCTTCTAATTTTTTCAGTTAACTGTCCACCTTCTTCGTAGCCAATGTAGCCCGGAGGAGCTCCAACCAAACGGCTTACCGCAAACTTCTCCATGTACTCACTCATGTCAATACGAATCATGGCATCATCAGTATCAAACAAATAACGGGCAAGTACTTTGGCCATTTCTGTTTTACCAACACCGGTAGGTCCTAAAAACACAAACGAACCAATTGGTTTATTTGGGTTTTTTAAGCCTGCACGTGTACGTTGAATTGCTTTTGCTAATTTTTTAATAGCTGCATCTTGACCAATTACTTTGCCTTGTAAATCTTCAGGCATACTAAGTAATTTTTGCCCTTCGCTTTGCGCTATACGTTTTACAGGTACACCTGTCATCATAGCGATAACCTCAGCAATATCGTTTTCTGTTACTTTGTAACGTTGTTGTTTAGTTTCTTCTTCCCATTTAGCCTTTTCGGTTTCAAGTTGCTCTAGTAAGTGTTTTTCTTTATCGCGCAACTTGGCAGCCTCTTCATATTTCTGGCTTTTTACCACTTTGTTTTTTTCTACCTTAATATCTTCAATGGCTTTTTCTAGCTCAAGAATATTGGTAGGAACATGAATATTGCTGATGTGTACACGAGCACCTGCTTCATCTAATACATCAATAGCTTTATCCGGCAAATGACGATCGTTAATGTAACGGTTGCTTAATTTTACACAAGCTTCAAGTGCTTCTTGATCGTAAATAACGTTATGGTGATCTTCGTATTTGTTTTTGATGTTGTTCAAAATTTGTACGGTTTCTTCCGGTGAAGTTGGATTAACCAACACCGATTGGAAACGTCTTTCTAAAGCACCATCCTTTTCAATGTATTGACGGTACTCATCTAAAGTAGTTGCACCAATGCATTGTATTTCGCCACGGGCTAAAGCTGGTTTAAACATGTTGCTCGCATCTAAACTGCCGCTAGCTCCACCTGCACCAACAATGGTATGAATTTCATCAATAAACAAAATTACATCAGGAGATTTTTCAAGCTCGTTCATCACGGCTTTCATACGTTCTTCAAACTGACCGCGATACTTTGTACCTGCAACTAAACTTGCCAAATCAAGCATAACCACACGTTTGTTAAACAACACGCGCGATACTTTGCGTTGTACAATGCGCAAAGCTAAACCCTCGGCAATGGCAGTTTTACCAACACCAGGTTCACCAATAAGCACCGGATTATTTTTCTTTCTGCGGCTTAAAATTTGCGATACACGTTCAATTTCTTTTTCGCGACCAACAATTGGGTCTAACTTACCTTCTTCAGCGCTTTTGGTTAAATCTCTACCAAAATTATCTAATACTGGAGTTTTTGATTTGCTGTCTGTTTTGCGAACAGGTTCTGCCGGTTTACGAGGTTCTTCCCTGTAAAAATCGTCATCTGGAGTATCTGCACTCATCTCGTTTTTTACGTCTGAGATATTATTCTCAACAGCCGATTTAAATATGTCGTAGCTAATGCCATACTGCGATAAAATTTGTGAGGCTAAATTATCCTCATCACGCAGTACCGACAATAATAAATGCTCGGTGCCAATAATATCGGTTTTAAAAATTTTAGCTTCAAGGTAAGTAATCTTCAGTACCTTTTCGGCTTGTTTAGTTAATGGAATATTAACCAGATTGGTGTTGTTATTGGCAGTGCCTTTTATAGCGTCTTCAATAGTTTTTTTCAATCGGATAATGTCCACGTCAAGGGCTTTTAACGTGCGGATGGCTTTTCCATCACCCTCACGAACCAATCCCAATAACAGGTGTTCTGTGCCGATGTAATCGTGACCTAAACGTATAGCTTCTTCGCGGCTATAACTAATTACATCTTTTACGCGTGGTGAAAATTTAGCTTCCATAATTTGTTTTCTCCAACTATTAATTGTTGTTGCTACAATTCAAATATAATTCCATTTACAATACAACGCAATGTTGACATAAAAAGGTTTACACAATGATATCAACGCTGGTTTTTTCCAGTAAATGTCGACTTAATGGCTTAAAACGTGACACTTTTAAATTTTTGTTTAATACAGGTGTAACATGTTAAGTGTACAATTGGTTAGTCTATTATTCGGGTAACTGGGTTGTTTTTTGCTTTAATTTATGAGCAAATACCTTTTTAAATTTTTCCAATTTTGGTTTAATCACCACACGGCAATAACCTTCCTCTCCATTTAAATTGTAATAGTTTTGGTGATAATCCTCTGCCACATAAAATGTTTGTAATGGGCTTACCTCAGTAACAATGGGCGAGTCGAAAACTTTAGCCGCTGTTAACTCTGCAATTACTTTTTCGGCTTCGGCTTTCTGGGCATCATTGTGGTAAAAAATTACCGAGCGGTATTGTGTGCCTTTATCTGCCCCTTGTTGGTTTAACGTGGTTGGGTCGTGGCTCATAAAAAGTGCTTGCAACAAATCGTTGTAAGTAATTTTTTGTGGGTTGTATACAATGCGGCAAACCTCGGCATGACCAGTGTTTCCGTAGCAAACCTCGCGGTATGTTGGGT
>CAZRVA010000199.1:0-3461 GCA_964603255.1 uncultured Chitinophaga sp. | reverse complement strand
TATCTTCGCAACCTCAATGAAAACGCTTTTAACCACACTTAACGCCAAATACATACACCTTAATTTAGCCATTAGGTTGTTGTACGAATTAAACCATCAACAACATGAAGGTTTAAGTTGGCATGAGTTTACCATAAAAGAAAAGCCGGAAGATATTGCCGATAAGTGCAAAGATTATGATGTGGTAGCTTTTAGTTGTTACATCTGGAACATCACACAAACTTTAGCTGTTGCACGTGTTTTAAAAAACATCAACCCAAACATAAAAATACTTTTAGGTGGGCCAGAGGTAAGTTATGATTATACCGATTTAATTAAGTTAAACGAGGTTGATTACATTATTGTGGGTGAAGGCGAAATTCCGTTTGCTGAATTTTTAAACAACTATCCTAAAGTACAAAGTATACCTAATTTAGTGCATAAGGTGGATGGTAAAATGGAGTTTTTTCCGCAACAAGTTACCTTCGATTTGCTGAATTATGTGGGCGTAAATCCTTATAAAAACGAACCGCCACAAGATTTATACAACAAGGTTTGTTACATTGAAACATCGCGTGGTTGCCCATACAAATGCGAGTTTTGTTTGGCCAGTTTAGATAATAAAGTTCGCTACTTACCTATTGATGATATTAAACGAAATCTGGCGTATTTAATGGAACATGGCCGTACCATTAAGTTTTTAGACAGAACGTTTAACGTTAAAAAGGACTTTACGATTGATATCTTTAAATTTATTTTAGCACGCAGAAAACCCGGGCAAGTTTTTCAGTTTGAAATTACTGCAGATATTGTTCATCCGGATATTGTAAAGTTTATACAGGAAGAAGTGCCAGAAGGAGTGTTTAGGTTCGAAATTGGTATTCAAACCGTAAACCAAAAGGCCAATTTACAGGTAAGCCGTAAACAAAATTTTGATAAAACCAGTTCAGTAATTAAGCAGCTGGATAATAAAATTGAAATGCACTTGGATTTGATTGTGGGCTTACCATTAGATGAATGGGCCGACATTAAATACAGCATTGAAGAGGTGTTTAAACTACATCCACCAGAGTTGCAATTGGGCTTTTTAAAGTTTTTAAAAGGTACACCCGTGCGCATGAAATACGAACAGCATGGTTACAAGTTTGATCCCATGCCGCCATATCAGATTATTGAAAGCAACTATTTAAGTAAAGATGAGTTGCATCAAATTACTTTATTGGAAGAGGCTTTGGAAGTGTATTGGAATAAAAAACGTGCGGTACAAACTTTAAAATATGCCGGAGCAAAGTATGGTATCTTCGATTTTTTATTGAAGTTGGGCAATTACTTTAACGCGCATTATAACTTTCATAAACACACGTTGTACAATGCGTATGATGCGCTGATGGAAGTCATCAAAATACATTACCAGTCAGATGAAATAATGATGCAGCTTGTTGCATTAGATTATTACCTTCATCATAAACTTAAGCCTAAAACCATGTACTTAGAAGAGGTGAGTCGTGAAGAAAAAACAAGTGTAATAAACGAGTTAACCTTAAACCATCACAAGTATAGGTTTATGATATTTTCATTTACGTTTGATGTAGAAGCTTGGATGACACAAAACGAAATCATCAAACAAAATTACACAGCCATTATTCAATACAATGGCGAAACAAAGGCTACTTTAGTATCAACCCAACAACTTACCCAAGCACTTTAGTATGCAGCAAAAACAAGGCGGAACACGCTTAAATAAATTTATCAGTGAAAGTGGTTTGTGCAGCAGACGTGAGGCAGATCGTTTTATTGAAAATGGAAACGTAACCATTAACGGACGTAAAGCACAAATTGGCGACCAAGTGTATGCAGGTGATCGGGTAAGTGTGAATGGCAATAAACTGGAGCCTAAAAAAGATGATAAACTGGTTTTTATTGCATTGAATAAACCTGTTGGTGTAACCAGTACCACCGAGGCGGGAGTGGCTGATAACATTGTAAGCTTTGTTAACCATCCTGAACGCATTTTTCCTATTGGCAGGTTAGATAAAGATTCGCAAGGATTGATTTTTTTAACCAACGATGGTGATGTGGTGAACAAGATTTTACGTGCCGGAAATAAGCACGAAAAAGAATACATTGTTACCGTAAACAGACCTTTAACCGAAGATGTGTTAAAAGGCATGGCCAATGGGGTACCTATGTTGGGTGTGGTAACTAAAAAATGTAAGGTTGTACAAGAAGGTCCAACGGTTTTTAGGGTTACGTTGATACAAGGTTTGAACCGCCAAATACGCAGGATGTGTGAGCACTTTGGATACGAAGTAAAGAAGTTGGAGCGAGTGCGCATCATGAATATTAACTTAGGTAAGTTGCCTTTAGGCGATTGGCGCGATTTAACATCTAATGAGTTAGATATTATTTATGGCATGATTGAAGACTCGAGCGATGTAGATGAAAAAAAACAAAAAGCTTCAAAACCCAAACAAAGTAATAAGCCTAAGCCAACGGGAAACAAACCACCAGAACGACCAAAGGGTGGAAATAATCAAGATAAACGCAAACACAAGGGTGGTAAAAGTAATACTCCTAAAAACGGAGGTTTTAAATCTAAATCAAACCACACACGTAAAAGAGGCAGGTAGTTTGTTGGGCAATGCGTATCTTGTGCATTCAAACCAAATCTTATAAACCATGTCAGCTTTAATTTTAGTTCTTCTTATTGTCTTAGTTTTATTTCTGAGCATTATTACTGTGCAACAAGGAACGGTTGCTGTAATTACCATGTTTGGCAAGTACCGAAGGATTTTATATCCCGGCTTAAATTTCAGAATTCCATTATTGGAAGTAGTGTTCAAAAAAATATCTGTCCAAAATCGTTCAATCGAGTTGGATTTTCAAGCCATTACACAAGATCAAGCTAATGTGTATTTTAAGGCCATGTTATTGTACAGTGTGGTTGATAACAAAGAAGAAACGCTAAAAAATGTGGCCTTTAAATTTGTGAACGAGCGCGACTTTATGACGGCTTTAATCCGCACCATTGAAGGTGGTATTCGTGGATTTGTGGCTACTAAAAAGCAAGCTGAAATTTTATCGCTGCGTAAAGAAATTGTTGAGTATGTAAAAGAAGGCATTGATGCTGTGGTTGAAACTTGGGGTTTTCATTTATTAGATTTACAATTAAACGATATTACGTTTGATGAAGCCATTACTAAAAGTATGGCGCAAGTGGTGGCATCAAGCAACCTAAAAGCTGCTGCCGAAAATGAGGGTCAAGCATTATTGATTACCAAAACCAAAGCTGCAGAAGCAGATGGTAATGCCATTAAAATAGCAGCAGAAGCCGAGCGTATTGCTGCACAACTGCGCGGACAAGGTGTTGCACTATTCCGTCAGGAAGTTGCAAAGGGTATGAGTGAAGCGGCCAAAGAAATGAAAGTAGCTGATTTAGATGCTTCGTTTTTATTGTTTAGTATGTGGACAGAATCCATTAA
>CAZRVA010000198.1:0-3478 GCA_964603255.1 uncultured Chitinophaga sp. | reverse complement strand
CTACACAAAGTGAGGCCACTTCTGTTCCGTTTTGGTAATGTTCGGTTATAAAAGGCAACAATTCTTTATTGGCTTCAATGGCTTTATTCATATCGCCAAATAAAGCCGGTACAAAAATTAAGTCGGTATGTATTACTTCATCTAAAAGCTTATCCGGAAACACAGAAAAGTTGCCGTTGTTCAGTTTTATTTCGCGCTTGGCTCCGACCAATTCAATGTTAAAAATCGGTTGTTTTCCTGAATCAACCATAAACTGATTAACTGCGTTAAAACAATATTGTGGGTCGGCTACGGCTTGAATAACGGCATTTTCCGGAACCAGTATAGATATTGTTTTCATGTTATATGTATGTAATTAAGTTGTCGTTTTTTGCCCTAAAAATGTCGTTACTAACCGCTTATCATTTTTGTGGGTTGATTAACTTTGTTGAACCAAACTTAAACAAGAAATTCGTTTAGCGCCAAAATTTGAAAGTAAAAATTAGGTCATTCAAAATTTAATGCCTGATTAATAGGCCGAGAGCTATCTTGAATTTAAAACAAATAGAAAAAAAATAAACTATGAATACAGAAAATAAACCACGCATTACCGTAGCAGCTACCGTAAATGCACCGATTGTAACTGTATGGGATTGCTGGACAAACCCAAAACATATTACCAAATGGAACAATGCATCTGATGATTGGCATACCCCCCATGCAGAAAATGATTTACGTGTGGGTGGTAAATTTTTATCGCGCATGGAATCGAGAGATGGTAGTATGGGATTTGATTTTATTGGTACTTATGAAGAGGTAGTTGAGTATAAAATGATTGCTTACACCATGGAAGACGGACGTAAAGTGGAAATTAGCTTTGTAAGTGAAGATGGCAAAGCCACCAAGGTTACCGAGACATTCGACCCTGAAAATGAAAACACATTAGAGTTACAACAAACCGGATGGCAGGCCATTTTGGATAATTTTAAAAAGTATGCCGAACAGCAAAAATAAATCATTAACAACCCTCGAGTACCAAATACATATTAACGCAGCACCGGAGCATGTATACAAGGTAATGCTTGGTGAAGAAACTTATAAAGCATGGACAAAACACTTTAACCCTACTTCAACCTACAAAGGAACATGGGAAAAGGACAGTAAAATGCTTTTTTTAGGGGTTGATGAGCATGGCAATGTTGGTGGCATGGTAAGTCGCATAAAAGAGCATTTGCCATATAAGTTTGTTTCTATCGAACATTTAGGCATACTGCGCGGTGAAGAAGAAATACTAAGCGGACCTGAGGTTGAAGCCTGGACAGGAGGTTTAGAAAACTACTTATTTACAGAATCGAACCAAGGAACTTTGTTAAGCATTGCAGTAGATAGCAACCCGGAGTTTGCCGACTATTTTGACGGTACATGGCCGGTGGCGCTACAAGCATTAAAATCTATTTGCGAAAACAACACCAACTAAATACTTACACTTATGAAAATTTTAAAAATCGTACTTATCGTGCTATTATGCATTATTGCATTACCATTGATTGTGGCCTTATTCATACCCAAAATCTATACGGTTAGTGTTACTCAAACCATTAACAAACCGCAAAATGTGGTGTTTGATTATGTAAAATTATTGAACAACCAGAAAAACTACAGCATTTGGGTGATGGAAGATCCTAACTTAAACCCTGAGATTATTGGCACAGATGGTACAGTAGGTGCCACTCAGAAATGGAACAGTAAGCTAGAAAACGTAGGTGAAGGCGAACAAAAAATTACGGCTTTAACCAACGAGCGTATGGATGTAGATTTACATTTTGTTCGTCCGTTTAAAGGCGAAGCCAAAGCTGCTACAATTGTTAAAGCTATTAATGAACAATCATGCAATGTAACCAGCGAGTTTTATAGCAACAGTCCGTACCCAATGAACTTACCATCGTATTTATTTGGCCGTAAAATGCTGAAAGAAGCTCAAGAGAAAAACCTAAATAACTTGAAACAAATTTTGGAAAGTAGTAATTAAAGGTTGGAAGTTAAAAGTCGGAAAATAAAGCTAATTCGAGTTTGCTTTAGGTTGTATATGCGGTTGGGTAAGTATCGAGAAGTACAGAATGGAGGTTAGAGTTTGTCATCCTAAGTTCCGAAAGAAAGTTCGGGATTTGCAGGCGAAGGCTACGGATGACGAGAGTGGTTGGAGCTCCATACCAATTAACTTGTCAACCCATAACAATCATATCATCCCTTCGGGATTGTTTTGCAATGCAATTGCGTTTTTTGACAGTAATATCACCTCTTCGAGGTTCAGATTACCTTGGTAGGCAAATATCGCAATGCTATAACAACCCTGAAAGGGTGAAATTATTCTACATTAAATAAATTGAACTCTAGCAACCCCGAAGGGGTGAAATTATTCTACAAAGAAATTATTCCACAAACATGGCACGTGTAAGCACATACCTAAATTTTAAAAACAATACCGAAGCCGCATTTAATTATTACAAGCAGGTATTTAAAACAGATTTCGAAGGCGATATCAGCCGTTTTTCTGATATACCCACACAAGAAGGAATGCCGCCTTTACCCGAATCAGACCGTAACCTTATAATGCATGTTGCACTTCCTATTTTAGGCGGACATATGCTTATGGGAACTGATGCTCCTGAATCGATGGGATTTAAGGTAAATCAAGGCAACAATGTATACATCAACTTAGAGCCTGATACACGCGAAGAAACTGCTCGTTTGTTCAAAGCACTATCTGATGGTGGCGTGGTTGAAATGGAATTACAAGACACGTTTTGGGGTGCTTATTACGGCAGTTGCCGCGATAAATTTGGCGTACAATGGATGTTTAACTGCACTAACAAATAACCCATGGCACATCCTATTTATCCTTGTTTTTGGTTTGATAACCAAGGCCAACAAGCAGCTGAGTTTTATTGCAGCATCTTTAATAATGCCAACATTACTGCATCAAACCCCATTGTAACCGAAATTAACTTAAACGGATTTAAGGTAATGGCCTTAAATGGTGGGCCAATGTTTAACATCAACCCTGCCATTTCGTTGTTTGTAAACTGCAACAATATGAATGATGTAAACCAATTGTGGCAAAAACTAATTGCAGGCGGTAAGGCTATGATTGATATTGGCGAGTACGATTGGAGCAAACGTTATGGCTGGTTACAAGATAAGTTTGGTGTTACCTGGCAAATTTCTTACAGCGAAAATCCGGAGCATCATCAACACATCACTACTGCCCTGCTGTTTACTTCAAATGTATTTGGACAAGCCAAAGCCGCTATGGATTTTTACTGCAATCTTTTTAAAGATGCTGGTATTACACAACTCATTCCATACACCAACGCAAATGAATTAGATGGCAAAACATTGTATGCCGAATTTAACTTGCACAACACACCATTTATAGCCATGGATGGCCCGGGCCAACATCAATACACTTTTAGTGAAGGTGTTTCGCTGGTGGTTAATT
>CAZRVA010000197.1:0-3491 GCA_964603255.1 uncultured Chitinophaga sp. | reverse complement strand
GACAATATATGTATATACATTAATTTTGTATTGCAATTAAGATGAAATTAGAAGAAGCCATAAAACAAACAGCATTTAAAACCGAAGAAGAAAGGTTGGTAATAAATCTGGTTTATACCTCAGGTTGGTTATCGTCAGAACAAAATAGGTTTTTCAAGCGTTTTGGAATTTCATCACAACAATACAATGTGTTGCGAATTTTAAGAGGGCAGTTCCCAAACCCGGCAAGTGTTGGGTTAATTCAAGAACGTATGCTGGATAAAATGAGTAACGCATCAAGGTTGATTGAGAAGTTGAAACAAAAGAAATTGGTAAAGCGCAGTGAGTGCAGTAAAGACAGAAGGCAAGTTGATGTGTTAATAACGGAGGATGGTTTAAAACTACTAGAAGATATTGACATGTTAAACGGTGAAATGCACAGTATTTGTAATACACTTAATCAAACCGAAAAAAAGAAGTTAAACGAACTATTAGATAAACTTAGAAACTAAATAAACTTAAAACAAAACAACATGAAAAAACTATTCACTTTAGCTGCTATTGCAGGATTCGCATTATCAGTTGTGGCTGTTAGCCAACCAAAATCTCAAAACGCTGCAACTTTAAAAGTTGATGCTAAAGAATCATCTTTTAAATGGACAGGTAAAAAAGTAACCGGTGAGCATTGGGGTTACGTTAAATTTAACGATGGTACTGTAACTGTAGATGGTAAAAAATTAACAGGTGGAACTTTCACTATGGACATGACTTCAATCTCTGTTCAAGATATGCAAGGTGAGTACCAACAAAAATTAGAAGGTCACTTAAAATCTGATGACTTCTTTTCAACTGACAAATTCACTACAAGTACTTTAAAAATTAAATCAATTACTGCAATTGCTGGTGCAAAAGCTGGTTCAAACAATAACACAATTGTAGCTGATTTAACAATTAAAGGTATCACTAAAGAAATTACTTTCCCTGCTCAAGTTATTGTAGCAAAAGATAAAGTTATTGCTAACGCTGAGTTTGCTGTAGACCGTACTTTGTTTGATGTAAAATACAAAGGTATGGCTGACAACTTAATTGAAGATACTTTCAAAGTAAACGTACGCGTTGTAGCTAAAAAATAATTTCCACCCGCCCAAAAACAAGCTTAAATAGCATAGTTAACTAGCAATAGTTGCTATGCTATTTTTGTTTAAATTGTAAAAGTGTATGAACAGACGTGACTTTTTATCAACCATACCAATTATGCTTACAAGTGCGCAACAACTGTTAAATGAAGTTAGTGCAATGCCACCAACACCATTAATGCCGGCCTTTTTTATAGGTCACGGTTCTCCCATGAATGCCATCATGGACAATAAGTTTACACAAGACCTAGCAAAATCAACACGCAACTTGCCTGCGCCTAATGCAATCATGGTGGTGTCTGCGCATTGGTTAACACGAGGTACGTTTGTTTCTACCAATAAGTTTCCTAAAACAATTTATGATTTTGGCGGATTCCCCAAAGCCTTATCGGAAGTAAAATACGAGCCCTTGGGTTCGCCCGAGTATGCCCTGCAAGCCAAAACATTGCTTGATCAATCTCATGCCATACAAACTGACGACCACATGGGCCTTGATCATGGTGCATGGAGTATTTTAAAACACATGTATCCCAAAGCTAATATTCCAGTTTTTCAGTTAAGTATTGATGTATCAAAGCCGGCCAAATACCATTACGATTTAATTAAGCAATTGGCTGCATTGCGTAAAAAGGGTTTGATGATAGTAGGTAGTGGCAACATCGTTCACAACCTTGGCCGCGTTAATTGGAACAACCCAACTGCTGGTCCTTACGATTGGACTGTTGAGTTTGATACTTACGTGAAAAATAATTTAGAGTCAGGCAATCACATGGCCTTGGTTGATTATTTGAAAGCTGGCGCATCTGCACAACTATCAGTGCCCACTAACGACCACTATTTACCAATGTTGTATATATTAAGTATTCAACAAAAAAATGAGCAGCTTAAATTCATACACCATAGTTTTGATATGGGCAGTATAAGTATGCGCAGCTTTATGCTACAAGGGTGATTTAATAATACGTAGCTGGTTTTTGTTGTTACGTAACGTTTCGTCCGGTGGCGCTGTTTGGCTACTTTTCTTCCTTTTTGATGCAGTGTTTATCATAGCTATACCACCTCCAATAAGTCCTCCGGTTATGGCTGTTAAAACAACTCCTGCACTTACATCTTCAAATAACGCAACCAAAGTGCCCGGCAATAATATTGCTCCAATTGTAATCAACACTGCTCCACCTGAATGTAGTGCTGAGTTGCTTCTTTGGGATGTGCTGTTGGGGTTTCCTCTGTATCCGTTTGTCTCTGCTACTCCTTTTATGTTGTCGGGTTTTAAGACATAAACAGAATCTTTGGTTGCAAACAAAAAAGTTTCATCATAAACGGCATCAAAGTATCCTTTCAGCACTTCATTGTTATCAGTTAAAATAGCATAAGGCTGAAACGCAACTACCTTGTAGTAACTGTTGTTTTTGATATTGTGAATGAAAAGTTGATTTGTCATTTGCTGCGCATTCGAAGCAAATGAGATGACAATTAAGATTAGGATTAGGGATAGTTTTGATTGAAAAATTTTCACGAGGTTAGCTTTTTAAGTATATCAAGTATACAAAATTTTTAAACACTTGCATGCGAAATTTTTTCAAGTTTAGCTTTTTCCAGAATTTTAATCTTCTTGCCGTCAAGTTCAATTAACTTGTCGCTCTTAAACTCGCTTAACAACCTGATTACCGTTTCGGTAGCTGTTCCTACAATATTTGCAATGTCTTCGCGAGGTAAAGTAATGGCAATAACATCGCTGTCTAAGTTGTTAGATTTGAAAGTAGCATGTAAAAACAAAAGTGTTTCGGCCAAACGCTCTCTTACACTTTTTTGTGCAAGACTTTGTACACGCTCTTCAACCACACCAAGTTCATGGCTTAATGCTTTTAATAAATCTTTACTGATAGATGCATTTTCGTCCATTATTTGTAAAAATATTTGCTTTGGAATAAAGCATGCAATGGTATCTTCCAGGCAAACTGCAGATGAAATTAACGGCTCATCAGCAATTAGTGCACGATATCCTAAAACATCACCCGGTTGCGCAAAACGCAAAATTTGCTCTTTGCCATCAAGGTTGGTTCTAACCAATTTAATTACACCACTTACAATACAATATACACCCAATGGAATTGCGCTTTCATTAAAAAGTAATTCACCTTTTTTATATGAACCGCAAGATTTGGCTTGCTCTACCAAGTCTGCCTGGTGAGTAGTACAATGATTTAAAAACGAAATTTTGTTTGATTCACAAAGTTTGTAATCCATGTTTGCTCTATGCATTGTATAGCTTTGGTTGATTGAATTTCAAAAATAATAAAAAAACACTACCTAATTAATTATTCAGCAATATTGGTCCACTTGCTAAATAATTGTTGCTGTAAACTGTTGGTTTTG
>CAZRVA010000196.1:0-3555 GCA_964603255.1 uncultured Chitinophaga sp. | reverse complement strand
CCATCAACCAGATTAACTTTGGTATAATTACCATAAGCTTCAATATAGTTAATGTCTTTGATGCGCACAAAACTCATCTTGTTATCAAAACTTAAAAGTATGATATGATCAGCAGTGAATTTTGTATTATAGTCATCAACAAAAGAAGTGTCTTCCCACTTGTTAGTTACTTTCTCTATTGCTTTAGTTAAGCGCTCCAAACTGATTGGCTTTAATAAATAATCAACTGCGTTTAATTCAAATGCCTTTATGGCAAAATCTGTGTGTGATGTGATAAAAATAACCATGGGCTGGTAGCCAATAGTTTTTAACAAATCCAAAGATGTTAATCCGTTTAAATCAATATCAAGAAACAATAAATCAGGTCGCTCTTCACTAATAATATTGCGGGCCTCTTCAAAATCAGCGGCCTCACCAATGATTTGAATCTTATCAAAAGTGCCCAATAGTTTTTTCAAGACAATACGCATACTGTCAACATCATCAACTATTACTGCTTTAATTATGTCTTTCATTTAACGTGTTTATTGGTTAAGGGGTGGATAAACATCTGTTATCGATTACAAGTAAACATTTTTTTGACTCAAAGTTTTTCTTGTCGAGCGCAATATATAATTATTTACAAATAAAAAAACCTGCATATTTTAACATGCAGGTTTAATTATTTTGTGTATTGATTATTTTATTAATCAATACCATGTTGTAATAAATTGTACTTTGTCCTATTCTTCCTCTTTTTCCTGGGTTTGCTCTTGTCTCTCAGGTCGCATTTGTGGGAAAAATAACACATCTTGTATAGAAGGATTGTTGGTCATAATCATAACCAAACGATCAATACCAATGCCAATACCGGCAGTTGGAGGCATACCGTATTCTAACGCACGAAGGAAATCGTGATCAATAAACATTGCTTCATCATCTCCCCTTTCCATTAATGCTACTTGTTCTTCAAAACGCTCACGTTGATCAATTGGGTCGTTTAATTCAGAGTATGCATTAGCCAATTCTTTACCATTAACCATTAACTCAAAACGTTCAACTAAGCCCGGCTGACTTCTGTGCTTTTTGGTAAGTGGACTCATTTCAACCGGATAATCTGTAATGAAAGTAGGTTGAATGTAGTTGCCTTCGCATTTTGCACCAAAAATTTCATCAATTAGCTTGCCTTTACCTACATTAGGGTCTACCTCAATGTTTAGCTGCTTGCAAACACCTCTTAACTGAGCCTCATCCATGCCGCTGATATCAATGCCGGTAAATTCTTTTATTGAATCAAACATGGTAACACGCTTAAACGGACGCTTGAAATCAATCACTTTATCACCCACCTGAACCTCAGTTTTACCGTGCAATTTCAATGCAATTTTTTCAATTAGCTCCTCGGTTAAGTCCATCATCCAATTGTAGTCTTTATAGGCTACATAAAGTTCCATAACGGTAAACTCTGGGTTGTGAGTTCTGTCCATTCCCTCGTTACGGAAATTACGTGAAAACTCGTAAACACCATCAAAACCACCAACAATTAGACGCTTTAAGTATAACTCGTTTGCAATACGCAAATACATGGGTATATCTAAAGTATTGTGGTGAGTTACAAATGGGCGAGCAGCTGCACCACCAGGTATTGCTTGTAAAACTGGGGTATCAACTTCTAAATAACCTTTTTCGTTATAAAAATCGCGAATGGTATTTACCAGTTGTGTGCGTTTAACAAATGTATCTTTTACAGTTGGGTTGATGATTAAATCAACATAACGCTGGCGATAACGAAACTCCGGATCGGTAACGGCATCAAACACTTCACCATCTTTTTCTTTAACAATTGGGAGTGGTTTTAATGCTTTGGCCAATAACTTAAATTCTTGTGCATGTATAGTGGTTTCACCGGTTTTGGTGGTAAATACATAACCTTTAATTCCAATAATATCACCAATATCAACCAACTTTTTAAATACAACTGCGTATAGCGATTTATCTTCTCCAGGGCAGATATCATCCCCTCTTAAATAAACCTGAATTTTTGTGGTAGCATCTTGTATTACCAAAAAGCAAGCCTTACCCATATCTCTTACACTCATTAAGCGACCTGCAATACTTACATTTTTGTACTCAATCTTCTGATTTTCGTAGTTCTCTAATATTTCCTTTGCAGAAACATTCACTTCAAAAAGTTCGGCCGGATATGGGTTGATGCCCATTTTTTCTAACTCGGCAAGTTTGTTTCTACGTAAAATCTCTTGTTCGCTTAAGTGCTGTGTATTACTCATATGATATGGAGTGATAATTTTTATTGAGGCGCAAAAATAATAAAACATACGGCATTAGCGCATGCAGCTTTTAATAATCTTAATTTAAGGCTTATCTTTGCCGTAATGATGCAAATACCTCAAGCTAAAACAGATATACGCGCACTTAGTTTAGCCGAACTAAAAGAAACTTTTACCCAAATGGGAGAAAAAGCTTTTAGGGGCGGACAAGTGTACGAGTGGTTATGGAAAAAAAGTGCGCATAGCTTTGATGAAATGAGCAACTTAAGTAAAGATTTACGCGAAAAACTTAAGGAGCATTTTGTTATTAACGCCATTACAGTTGTTGATAAACAAGTGAGCAACGACCGCACCATAAAAAGTAGTTTTAGGTTACACGATGGGCATTTAATTGAAGGAGTTTTAATTCCTACCGAAGACAGGATGACAGCTTGTGTATCGAGCCAAGTTGGGTGTAGCTTAACTTGTAAATTTTGTGCTACAGGTAAAATGGAAAGGATACGCAACCTAACTCCTGCTGAGATTTACGACCAAGTTGTACATATTAGAAATTGGGCGTTGAAACATTACAATATACCGCTTACTAATATTGTATTTATGGGTATGGGCGAACCTTTGTTAAATTACAATAATGTACTTGCTGCCATCGATAAAATTACAGGTGAAGATGGTTTAAACATGGCCAGCGACCGCATTACGGTAAGCACCGCAGGTATTGCCAAAATGATTAAAAAATTAGCAGATGATAAAGTAAAATTTAATTTAGCTTTATCGTTGCATGCTGCCAATGACGAAAAGCGAAATGTAATTATGCCCATTAACGAAAGTAACAGCTTAGAGAGCGTAATTGATGCATTGGCTTATTACAGGGCAAATACAAAGGGGAAACTTACCTATGAGTACATCGCTTTTAAAGATTTTAACGAAAGTATTCAAGATGCGAAAGAATTGATTGCTATTTGCAAAAAAGTACCTGCTAAGGTAAATATTATAGAGTACAACCCAATTGGTGATGGTGCATTTAGCAAAGCGGATTCGACTAAAATTGATCAATTTCAACGTTACTTGGAAAGAAACGGGGTAATTGCCACAGTAAGGCGCAGCCGTGGTAAAGACATTGATGCGGCATGCGGACAGTTAGCCAATAAAAAACATGAGAAGGCTTTAATGAAAGTCTGATTATTCTCAATTTAACAATTTGTAAACATTAGAATGTTAAATTTGAATCTACTTAAATATTCACAACTATGATAAACGCTATTCTTTTACCAACCGATTTCTCTGATGT
>CAZRVA010000195.1:0-3670 GCA_964603255.1 uncultured Chitinophaga sp. | reverse complement strand
CGCCAAATCAAGATAATCCTTTAATGGACGTTGTTACTGATTGCAACGGTACACCAATTATGGGTTTAGATGTTTGGGAGCACGCTTATTACTTGCATTACCAAAACCGCAGACCTGACTATTGTGCTGCATTTTGGAGCATCATTAACTGGGATGAAGTTAGTAGCAGATACGAAGCTGCTCTTTAATTTACCAACATGTACAATTTTTTGATTGTACGCATTTAAATAATTATGCAAAACGTAATTAATATTCGCGAAATAGAATTAATACCATCTGCCGAAGGCGTTAAAATTTTTGATTATGATGTTTTAACTCGCGAGGAAGATAAAAGGGTAAGACGTGTTGCTCTTGATAAAGCTGCAACTCTGTCAAAGGTATCCGGACGTAAGGCAAACATTGTTCTTAAAACACCTGCCGGCTATAAGCGTATTCAAACCCTTGTTCAAGGTGTTGATGCCAATGCTGCTTGGATTGAAAATGGTATTGTAATTCCGTTAATGGCTATTTATGCAGTAGATATTGTATAATAAGAAAATAAGTAAACAATTTGTAAAATAGGGGCACTCGCCCCTATTTTTTTACCATTAAAATTGCTTTTTCGGTATTTAGTCATAACTTGCACCCAGAAAATAATGATACCCGAAACTAGGTTTCGGTATATAAAAAGATAATAGCGTTACACGCTAGGATTAGGGGGTAAAAAAACAAGCCGGTCATGTTAACATGCCGGCTTTGTTCTTTTAATACGTTTTGATTACTCTACCGTAACCGATTTTGCTAAATTCCTTGGCTGATCAACGTTACATCCGCGCATTACAGCAACATGGTATGATAATAATTGTAATGGAACACTTGCAATTAAAGGTAACATGGCTTCTTCGCAATGAGGAATATAGATTACATGATCTGCATGTTGTTTGATGTGTTCATCACCTTCTGTTGCAATGGCAATAACGCGACCTTTACGTGCACGTACTTCTTGTATATTACTAATTACCTTTTCGTAATTGCTATGCTGTGTAGCAATAATAACTACTGGCATTTCTTCATCAATCAAAGCAATTGGTCCGTGTTTCATTTCTGCAGCCGGATAACCTTCTGCGTGAATGTAACTAATTTCTTTTAGCTTAAGTGCACCTTCTAATGCAATTGGGAAACCGTATCCACGACCTAAGTATAATGCGTTTCTTGAGTCTTTAAACTCATTTGCAATTTCTTTAATGCTTGCGTCAAGTTTTAAAGTGCTTTCAACTTTAGCTGGTATAGTTTCTAGTTCAATTAATAACTCACGTAAACGTTGGGTACTTAATGCGCCACGTTTTTGAGCCACTGATAATGCCATTAAAATAAGTGCAGTAACCTGTGCAGTAAATGCTTTGGTTGATGCCACACCAATTTCTGGTCCGGCATGCGTGTAAGCACCTGCATCAGTAATACGAGGAATTGAAGAACCCACTACGTTACAAACACCGAAAATAGTCGCTCCTTTACTTTTTGCCAATTCAAGCGCAGCTAAAGTATCGGCAGTTTCGCCACTTTGTGAAATTGCTATTACAAAGTCAGTTTCATCTAAAACCGGATTTCTGTACCTGAATTCAGAGGCATACTCAACCTCTACAGGTACACGCGCAAAGTCTTCAAATAAATATTCGCCAACTAAACCTGCATGCCAGCTTGTTCCACAACCTACAATAATGATACGTTTGATGTTCTTTAATTTATCTTCAAACTTATCAACGCCAGCCATGGTAATAGCGCCATCGTTGATGTGTGTACGTCCACGGAAAGAGTCTAAAATTGAACGAGGTTGTTCGTAGATTTCTTTAAGCATAAAATGCTCAAAACCGCCTTTTTCAATACTCTCTAAATTAATTTCAAGCTCTTGAATATATGGCGTTTTTATAGTGTTATCAATGGTTTTAACGGTAAGGTTATTGTTATCAATAATTACTAATTCACCATCATTTAAGTATACAACATTACGTGTATACTCAACAATAGGAGTAGCATCACTTGCAATAAAATGTTCGTTTTCGCCAATGCCAACTACCATCGGGCTACCTTTACGTGCGCCAATTAAATAGTTAGGGTTTGATTTTGATAAGATAACTATTGCATAAGCACCAACTACTTGGGTTAATGCCATACGCACAGCCTCTTCAAAACCTACATTGTTGTTTTTGTGAACTTCTTCTATTAAGTGAATTAATACTTCAGTATCTGTTTCACTTTTAAAGTCATGCCCACGTTCTATTAATGCAGTTTTTAACGAGTGATAATTTTCAATAATTCCATTATGGATAATTGCAAATTCACCGTTTTGAGATAAATGAGGATGAGCATTAACATCATTTGGGGCACCGTGCGTGGCCCATCTGGTGTGACCCATGCCTGTACTAGCGTGAATGTCCTTACCGTTAGTCTCATTTTCAAGATCGGCAACTTTTCCGCTTTTTTTGTAGATGTTTAAAGATTTTTCGGGGGTTAAAAGGGCAACACCTGCGCTATCATATCCGCGATATTCTAGGCGTTTTAGTCCTTTAATAATGATTGGGTAGGCCTCGCGGTGACCTATATAAGCTACTATTCCACACATAAGAACTCAAATTTACTATAAACTTTCGGTTTTCAAAGTTATACTTTCCGTGTCGGTGTGTTTTCCCAATGCGTTTAGCAGTTTTTGCGTTTCGGTTAACATATTTTCAAATTCATCAAACGATAATGCTTGCTCGCTATCACTTAATGCTTTTGCCGGATTTGGATGTACTTCAACCAAAACACCGTCAGCACCAATTGCAGCAGCTGCAAGTGTTGCTGGTTTCACTCGGCTCGCAGTTCCTGTTCCGTGACTGGGGTCAACAATTATTGGTAAATGACTTAGTTCTTTTATCAAAGGAACTATTCCTAAATCAATTACATTTCTGGTACTAGGATCAAAACTTCTTATTCCTCTTTCACACAAAATTACTTGGTCGTTACCTCCACTTAATATGTATTCAGCAGCTAAAAGCCACTCTACCGTTTTTCCTTGGAATCCTCTTTTTAGTAGTACCGGTTTATCAATTTTACCTAATTGATCAAGCAAGTAAAAGTTATGCATGTTTCTGCTTCCTACCTGCAATACATCTGTGTACTGCATCACTTCATCAAGTAAGCTGTAATCCAATATTTCTGTTACAACACTCATGTTGTATTTATCAGCAGCCTTACGTAACAGTTGCAAGCCACTTTTGCCTAATCCCCTGAAGCTGTAGGGAGATGTTCTTGGTTTGTAGGCACCTCCACGCAAGAATTTAACACCAAGTTTACTTAAAAATTCTGCAGTGCTAAAAATTTGGTCTTCGTTTTCTACAGAGCAAGGGCCTGCCATGATGTTAAATACACCATCACCAATACTTGTTCCATTAACGTTAAAGTTGGTTGTGTTTTTCCAAGCTTTTGAAGCTAACTTGTAATTAGTTTTTATTGGATGTGTGCTTTCAATACAAGCAAAATCTGGTAAATCATCAATGTTTGATTGCTTCGTAATGACAATAACATTTTGTTTTGCCACAATATGATGTGCAATACGATGCTGGGTTAAATAATTAACCAGAGCCAACTTATCGGCCTCTACACTATTTGGTTTTAATACAATAATCACGCTACTATTTAATAACAGTGTAAG
>CAZRVA010000194.1:0-3679 GCA_964603255.1 uncultured Chitinophaga sp. | reverse complement strand
TTATGCACTGGCAAGTGATGTAATTTTATCATTTGAAAAGCACACCGCTACCGAACAAATGAAAGATTGTGTAATTTGGATTGGAAAACGTAAACATACCCTCGAGGTAGAAGAGTTGACAAAAGCATTAGAGGCTTTAAAAGCATTTAACTAAACATATTTTTATAATATCAATAACCTGAGGTGAACAACTCAGGTTATTTTTTTGCAGTTAGGTATCATTTTGTTTTTAACATATTACAGGGTAAATTTTCAAGAATAATCTTCTCTGGAATTTTGTTAACTCTGTGTAATAGCCTTCTTTTTATTTTACGCAGACTATTGGTGCAGACAGAACCTTCTGTCAGGTTTTGCAAATAGTCTTGCGATGCCTTCGGTATTGGGGGGGCTTATTTATTAATATTAACCTCCATAAAACAATTTGCGGAGCAAACTCTTTTACTCAAATTAGTGTGCGACTGTACCTCAAATCACTCTGCGAAAACCTCTGCGTCACTCTGCGGTAAAATGTTATCAATAAATATAGGTGAACAACTCAGGTTATTTTTTTGCCATTTGTTTTATTAATTGCACCTTTAATTATTCTATTTATGAAAGCATATGTATTTCCCGGTCAAGGTTCACAATTTGTGGGCATGGGTAAAGATTTATACGACACTAACGAACAAGCTAAAGCATTGTTTGAACAAGCCAACGAAATTTTAGGTTTCCGAATCACGGATATTATGTTTAGCGGCACTGATGAAGAGTTAAAACAAACCCGTGTAACGCAACCTGCTATTTTTTTACACTCAGTAATTAAAGCAATGGTAGCCGGTGATTCTTTTAAACCGGATATGGTTGCCGGTCACTCATTAGGAGAATTTAGTGCATTGGTTGCCAATAAAACGTTGAGTTTTGAAGATGGTTTAACTTTGGTTTACAAACGTGCAATGGCCATGCAAAAAGCCTGCGAGATTCAACCAAGTACCATGGCTGCCGTATTGGGGTTAGATGATGCCAAAGTAGAAGAAATTTGTGCAAGTATTACTGATGATGTAGTGGTTGCTGCAAATTATAATTGTCCTGGTCAGTTGGTTATCTCTGGAAGCGTTGAAGGTGTTAATAAAGCCTGCGAATTGTTAAAAGCAGCCGGAGCAAAACGTGCATTGGTTTTACCTGTTGGTGGTGCATTTCACTCGCCATTAATGGAGCCTGCAAGGGTTGAGTTAGAAGCTGCAATAAATGCTACACATTTTAGCGAGCCAATTTGTGCCGTATATCAAAATGTAACTGCAAGTGCTGTGCGCGATGTAGCTGCAATTAAAGCTAATTTAATTGCTCAATTAACTGCACCTGTAAAATGGACACAAAGTGTACAAGCAATGGTAGCCGATGGTGCAACGGAATTTATTGAGTGCGGACCAGGTAAAGTATTACAAGGTTTGGTTAATAAAATTCATAAAGAAGCTGCAGTTTCATCATTAGCATAATTTAATATGGCATTACCCAATATATTTACCGCACAAGTAAGTGCCGATTTGATTAACCGTATTAATAAACTAACTCCTGCAACACAAGCCAAGTGGGGTAAAATGAATGTAAGCCAAGTGTTGGCTCATTGCAATGTTACTTACGAAATGATTTTTGAAGATAAACATGCTAAACCCAATTTTTTGGTGCGTTTTATTTTAAAAGCGTTTGTTAAAAGCAAAGTTGTAGGAGAGGCTCCGTACCCGCAAGGCGGACCAACTGCACCGCAGTTTGTAATTACTAATGAACGTGATTTTGAAAAAGAAAAAGCACGTTTAATCGATTACATAAACCGTGTGCAACAAATGGGCGAAAATGCTTTTGATGGCAAAGAATCGCATTCGTTTGGGGTATTAAACAAAACAGAATGGAACAACATGATGTACAAACACCTGAACCATCATTTAAGTCAGTTTGGTGTGTAATACAATCATGTCAGCATAAAACTAAAAAATCCCGTTGGTATAATACTAATGGGATTTTTTTTGGTGTAGGGTAACGAGCTTAGTCATAGCCAATAAAAAATATTATATTTGAATATCATGACAATCCAAATTGATATATTAAATCCAAAAGCAACTAAGCTTCTAAAGAACTTGGCCGACTTGAAACTTATTTCAATAAGAGAAAGCGGTGAAAGTGAGTTTCTTAAGGTTGTTGGTCAGCTTCGAAAAAAGGCTGAGAAACAAGTGCCTACTATGGATATGATTACCAGAGAAGTTGAGCTGGTTAGAGCAAAACGTCATGCCAAAAAGAAGGTATAGAATCATTATAGATACCAATCTTTGGATAAGTTTTCTTTTATCTAAAAATACCAGAGGGCTCGATCAGGTGTTTGCTGATAGTTCTTTAATTTTACTTTTTAGTAAAGAGCTTTTAGATGAGTTTATTGAAGTTACTGGGAGGCCGAAATTAAAAAAATACTTCAATAAGGTTGACTTACAAAATTTGCTTGTGCAGATTGATTTACATGCTGAATTCATAAACGTTAGCTCAAACGTTGAGCTTTGTAGAGATCCCAAAGATAATTTTTTAATATCGCTTGCTCTTGATGGAAATGCTAACTTTTTATTAACTGGTGACAATGATTTGTTGGTGCTAAAAAAAGTTGGTAAAACACAGATTATAACAATCACTCAATTTCTAGAGTTATTTTAAGCGTTAGTTCAAATTCAGTCAACTAATATTATTCCTTTGGTAAACTACTAACGGGATTTTTTTCTTTGCAAGAAAGATCTTCTTTTAACATTAAAGATTTTTGGTAATTAACTAATTCCAGACACCGTTAGATGCTGTAAGTATAATTGGTTTACCATCAGTAACCACAATTGTATGTTCGTGTTGTGCCATAAATCCGCCTTTATTTCCAACCATCGTCCAGCCATCATTAAGCTCTACGGTAAATGATGAAGTGGTTGAAATAAAAGTTTCAATTGCTACAACCGAATTCTTTTTAAATCGCCTTTGGTCGAATTTGTTTTTATAGTTTAATAACTCGTCTGGTTGCTCGTGTAGGCTTCTGCCAATTCCATGTCCGGCAAGATTTTTTATAACCTTAAAGCCTTTCTTTTTTGCTTCTGTTTCCATCAAATAACCAATGTCGGCTATTTTAACTCCGCCCTTAATGTTGTTGATGGCTTTTTGTAAAATGGCTTTCGATGCATCCACCAGTATTTGATGTTGATGGATATGAAGTCATCCCCGTTTTAGTACAGTTCAAAAGTAGACATTAAAGTTTAATTCACCATTTTAGGCGGTAGCCCATTTAAACTTGAATGAGGTCTAACAAAGTTATAGTCGTACATCCATTTTTCAGTAACATCTCTTACATCATCAATAGATTCAAATATATAAGCATCAAGCACTTGTTCTCTGAAGGTTCTGTTTAATCTTTCGATATAAGCATTTTGGGTTGGTTTGCCTGGTTGCGTAAATACTAATTCAACATTATTAACCTTTCCCCAGTCACTCAATAATTCAGATATAAACTCTGGTCCATTATCCATTCTTATTTTTTTAGGTAACGATCTTGATTTACCTAAGTGATTAAGTATCCAAACAACCCTGCTGCTTTTAATCGAATAATCAACTTCTATGTGTAATACTTCTCTGTTGTAATCATCTATTATGTTAAAGCTTTAAAACTTTCGTCCGTTATCTAATGCAT
>CAZRVA010000193.1:0-3746 GCA_964603255.1 uncultured Chitinophaga sp. | reverse complement strand
GTACTAGGAACACTGTTTGTTATTTTAACTCATCTGTAATTTGTTGTGGAGAGCACAATTAAAAAAATAAATTTACAAGCCTAAATTGAAATTATTTGAAATAAATTATACCTTATGTATTAATACCATTAACACCACATGCATAAGAATATACTCTTTTATTTATTTTGGTTAGGATTGTTGGTAAATGCGAATGCACAAAGTCAATTTATTGGGATAAATGAGTTAGTCATCAGCAGGGACACTTCAACTCCAACGCTTTTTATGACAGGAGAGGCTCATGGTTATTCGTCTAATCACTCCGTTGAAGCCGCATATATAAAATACCTTAGTCTTAATCATAATGTAAGAACAATATTACGGGAGGAAGGTTATGGTTTTACCTACCTATTGCGAAAGTATTTAGATACCGGTGATACTGTTTTTTTAGATTTATTTATATCTGATGGACCATTCAATTTTGAGGAAACTAAAAGATTTGTTTTAGCCTTAAAACAAATAAATGATCAACTTCCATGGGATAATAAGTTAACCCTTATTCCTATTGATGTTACAGAAAATGATAGGCAGCCATATGTAAAAAAGCTTTTCAAGATTGTCTCAAATTGGGAGGTACTTAATCAATTGCTAAAACAGGAGATTGATTCATTAATCGAAAGTGAACATTTTCCCCACAATATTATTTCACTTAAAAAGACTCTTAACAATTATCAAATTAACTTAGACTACACATCAGATTTAGATGGTATTGTTGGTTCCTATATTAGATGGCAGTCTGTAAAAAATAATTTGTTTAGGCAACGCGAATATTATCTCTACAAAAATATCTTACAAGCACAACCATTTTTCAAAGGCAACATTTACGGTAATTTTGGCTACAATCATACAGATATTAAGACTAAGTGTATGGCTTATTATTTGAAGAATGATACGTTCTTTAGATATCGGCTATCAATTTCAAATCCATATTATTATAACTGTATAAATACCTTTTTTTACCGTGGCAGGCAAGTCGCCCCTCAAAGCAAAGGACTATATCATAGAAGATATTTCAAACGAAATATAAAATTGGCAAAATTGCCAAGGGGCATTTATTTAACAAAAGTAAAGGATGAAACGTATATCATTCATGTAAATCAGCCAGAAATGTCGAGGTTGAAATAACAATACTCGTAAAAAATGTATTAGTATCCATGTTGAGTTTCATGTTATAATGTTTTGCTACTGTTGTAGATAGCCTGATTGAAGTATAATGTAGTAACATGAAGCTATTTAATAATCCCCCAAACTTTAGATGTTAAATTATTCGACACATGTAGGTTTATTGGCTTAATAGCAAAATTAAAATTAAGCCTCAATAAACGGTCAAAAAAAGAATCCATAAAAATACAGCTTTCTAAATAGAAAAACTTTGTTGAACTAATGTGCACTTGTGTAGTATTTTATGCTTTTGTGGGTTATTTGTTGGTAGATTTAAGTTACTTCACATTCACCCCAATTCAATTAGTATTTTAGGGCCTTAATGTGTAAACTTGCGCCTCAATCATGGTAAAAAAAGACATACTTTTAGAAGCCTATATGCACATGTGTGAGGCCCGTGCAATGGCCGAAACATATGATGCAAACAGACCCATTTGTAAATATGTGCACTCTACTTCCCGCGGACATGAAGCGATACAGTTAGCGGTGGGCATGCAGTTGCAACCATACGATTATTGCTCGCCATATTACCGTGACGAATCAATGCTTTTGGGCATGGGTTTAAGTCCATACGAGTTGATGTTGCAATTATTGGGCAAAGCAGAAGATCCGTTTTCTGGAGGAAGAACGTATTACGCGCACCCAAGTTTAAACCGAGAAGAGTTTCCTAAAATTCCTCACCAAAGTAGTGCTACCGGTATGCAAGCTATTCCTGCAACAGGTATGGCACATGGTATTGCTTATAAAGAAAGTCAACGACTAAATAAAAAAGGCGAATACCCGGTGGTGGTGTGTAGTTTTGGTGATGGTTCTGTTACCGAAGGTGAAGTTGCCGAGGCGTTTCAAATGGCTGTGCTTAAACAATTGCCCATTATTTATTTGGTACAGGATAACGATTGGGGAATTAGTGCAAGTGGTGATGAGATGCGTGCCATGGATGCTTATGAATATGCTGCAGGTTTTAAAGGCCTGAAACGTATGCGTGTAAATGGCAGCGATTTTGTTGAAAGTTACAAAGGTTTTGCCGAGGCAATAGATTATGTGCGCAATAACCGTAAGCCAATTTTAGTGCATGCAAAAGTACCTTTGTTGGGGCACCATACCAGTGGTGTGCGCAAAGAATGGTACAGAACGGATGATGATTTGGCGCAACACAGCAAAGATGATCCTCAACCAAAACTTAGAAAATTATTAATTGAAATTGGCGTAAGTGAAGCTGAATTATTAGAGATTGAAAAAGACGCTACCTATAAAGTTGAACAACAGTTTAAACAAGCAGTAGATAGTGCCGATCCTTCACCTTCAACAGTAGAAGAACATATTTACGCACCAAGTGGAGCTACCGAAGAAGTGGGCAACCGCACACCCGAAGGTAAAGAACCAAGTGTTATGGTTGATGCCGCTTTACATGCCGTGGATGAGTTAATGACCAAACATCCGGAGTGTATGTTTTACGGACAAGATGTAGGCGCACGTTTAGGTGGTGTGTTTCGTGAAGCAGCAACTTTAGCAGGTAAATATGGAAACGATAGGGTGTTTAACACACCAATTCAAGAAGCATACATTGTAGGTTCAACAGTTGGTATGAGTGCAGTTGGTGTTAAGCCTATTGTAGAAATTCAGTTTGCCGATTATGTGTGGACAGGCGTAAATCAATTGGTTTGCGAAATCACCAAATCATCGTACCTAACCATGGGTAAATATCCGGTAAGTGCGATTGTGCGTATTCCGATTGGTGCTTATGGTGGGGGAGGTCCTTACCACAGTGGCAGTATCGAATCAACTTTGCTAACCTTAAAAGGAATAAAAATTGCTTACCCGAGTAATGCTGCCGATATGAAAGGTTTGATGAAAGCCGCATATTATGATGGTAACCCGGTGATAATGTTGGAGCATAAGGGTTTGTACTGGAGTAAAAATCCTGGTACAGAATTGGCACGTTGTGTTGAACCTGATGAAGATTACATTTTACCTCTGGGCAAAGCCAATACCGTTTTACATGCAAGTGATGAAGCCATGGAAAATGGCGAGAGCTGCTGCATCATAACTTGGGGTATGGGCGTATATTGGAGTTTAGCTGCTGCAAAACGTTTTGAAGGAAGAGTTGAGGTAGTCGATTTACGTACGCTTCAACCATTGGATGAAGACTACATACAAGCCGCAGTTAAACGTCATGGTAAATGTTTAATTGTTACAGAAGAAGCACTGTTAAATTCCTTTGCCGAAAGTTTGGCCGGACGTATTTCACAAAATTGCTTTAAATATTTAGATGCACCTGTACACACCATTGGTTCTAAAAATATTCCGGCAGTTCCACTAAACATGGGACTTGAAGCCGAGATGTTACCAAATGCAGATAAGGTAGCAGCTAAATTAGAAGCATTGTTAAATTACTAATCAAAACAGAAAATACTGAACATCCGCAAGTTTACAGTTTGATATAAAACTAGACAGATATTAATCGGGAAGCGCTTTTATATTAAACAATGCTTGAAGGATTCTATTGGCCTACGAGAATTTTACTTAACAATCAATGAGGACGTTTG
>CAZRVA010000192.1:0-3749 GCA_964603255.1 uncultured Chitinophaga sp. | reverse complement strand
CAAATGCATAATCTGGGTTTAAAAACAAATACAATTGGTATAACTTGCAACCATGATTTTAAAACGTTTTTTTCAAATCGTATTTGTATTTGGTTTAATGGGTTTAACACAAACCTCATTTGCGCAGCATAGCGCAAAACCAAAGCGCGTAGTTTTTTTAATTGGCGATGGCATGGGCCTTACACAAATTAGCGCAGCTATGAGTCAGTACAGTGGACAAAATGCCTTTATGCGTTTTCCTGTTATTGGCCTGAGCAAAACATCATCAGCCAAGCATTACATAACCGATAGCGGTGCCGGTGCTACTGCATTCTCTATTGGCAAAAAAACATATAACAATGCCATTGGTGTTGATGCTGATACCGTGCCTCAACCCACCTTGTTTGAGCTTGCAAAAAAACAAAATTTAGCAACCGGAGTGGTGGCTACAGTTAGCATACAACATGCTACACCGGCAAGTTTTTATGCGCATGTAAAACACCGTAAAATGTACGATAGCATTAGTACGTTTTTACTAAATGGCAATTGTGATATTGCCATTGGTGGAGGTGCAAAATTTATTCATAACCGTGCCGATAACAGAAACCTTGTTGATGAATTAAATGCTAAAGGTTTTGGGGTGTTTAACGATTCTGTTTTGGTTGATGTAAATGCATCAAAATACATTTACACCTTGGCAAAAGATGAAATGAAACCCATGCTTAAAGGCAGAGGTGATTTTTTGAAACGTGCATCAAACCATGCCATCCAAAACTTATCAAAAAATAAAAATGGTTATTTGCTGATGGTAGAAGGCAGCCAAATTGATTGGGGCGGACATGATAATGATTACCCTTACATGAAAACCGAGTTATGGGATTTTAACGAAACTATTAATGCCATTTTAGATATGGCTGCAAAAGATAAAGACATGTTGGTAATAGTTACTGCCGACCACGAAACAGGTGGATTAACCTTAAACGAAAGTGATGACAAATTAAGTTTTACGCCTAAGTTTACCACAGGCGACCACACCGGTGTAATGGTTCCTGTATTTGCTTTTGGTGCAGGTGCGCAAGAGTTTGCAGGTATGTATGAAAACACCGAAATATTTAACAAAATTGTAAAGTTGCTTAACCTAAAATAATGGACCAAAAATTAGTGTATTTATTACTGGTAGTAGTGGCCATTGTGGTGTTTATGAAAATTATTTTACCCAAGCTAAACCTTAATATAAACCAAGGTAAAATACTACGCGCTATTTTATTTTTAGGTATGATGATTTGGTTAGGAATAGATTTTTACCTGAAAGAAAAGTATTGGTATATTTTATTTTTAGTACTTGGTACCGTTGCGTTTTTAATGATGCTAAAAGATAGTAAAAGGAAATAATACTTACCTAATTAACATAACAGAACTCTTTTCGGCTTTTTCCTTACCATCAAGTCCTTTGTATAAAATGGTAAAAAGATACAAACCTGCCTCGCATGGTTTATTTTCAAATGTTCCATCCCAAGCATTTAAAGTATTATTTGTTTGAAAAACCAATTGCCCCCAACGGTTAAAAATTTGCCATTTTGTTTCGGTTACATACGAAAATACAGGTTTAAAAGTATTGTTAATTCCATTGGGTACAAAAGCATCCGGTACAAATATTTTTGGGGCGCAAACATCTTCAATACAAAATTGGGTGTTTTGGATGCAGTAATTTGTATCGTGAATTAAAATAGAAAAGCATCCGGCACTATCAATTGTTCTATAAGCTAGCGAGTCGTTAAATTGTGGCCAATAGTAAAAATATTTTTGTGGCAGGTCTACATCAATCACTTCATTATTTGCTGTGCAAAGTTGCTTATCTGCAATGCTAACTTGTGGGTTAGCAATAGCGGTTAATGTTACGCTATCTTTTGCAGTGCAACCATTTTTTTGTGCAAAAACTACGTATTTTCCTGATTTGTTTGCCACAGTATTTGTTGGTAGGTTGTTGTATAACCATATTAAGCTATTGGCATTGCTATTTGCAACAAGGTTTATTTGTGTTCCCTCGCAAATAGTTGTATCGTTCATGGCAGTTAATAATGGGTTGGGTTTTATTACCAAATATAAACTATCATTACCATGTGGTGTGTGTAGGTGGTACCAATTATTTGTTGTATCTGTAATTTGCACAATGCTATCTGTACTAAAAAGTACTTTGTTTTTATACCAAGCAAACGGACCAGCAAAACCGCTTTGCAAGGTTATGGTTTCTTTATAACAAGCACTATCCGGTGCTATTATTCCCGGTATTTCTATTACAGATACATCGTCAATAAAATAATAGGATACATTTCTCTCTGTAACGGTGTCTCTTGGTATAATTTTGAAATTACTTTGACTAAAATTGCCAATGGTAATGTATTGCTCATTGTCAATTGATTTGAATACTTTTTCTATCAGTACCCATTCACCTTTTGTAGCGGACTTTTCACCAACGGTAATTTGTGGGGTGTAGGTTTCTAAAAAATTTGTTGCAATTTTATAATTAAATGGTTGAGACCAATCGGTTATGTAGTAGTGTTTAGGTTGAAAAGAGGAAATGAACATGCCTAATTCGGGTAATTCAAGTTGGTTACATGGCACATTATAAATGTAAAATTGAACGATGTATTTATGATGCTTTTTTAATTGTCTTTGAATTTTGACTTGCAAATACTCGTTACCCCAATACTCGTTAGAATCAATGTTATTATAACCTGATATAAATCCGGCAAAAGCACTCCCTGTAAATGGATAACAATAAACATAACAAGAATTCAAGAATACTCTGGCTAGTGGAATATTTGGCGGTGTTACAATTGGAGATTTACTTTCGTTGTGAAAATAATCTGGTGTGCCATTAGTAGGTGCGTGCCATCCTATAACAAAACTATCTATTTTTTCTTTAAGTGGTCCATTGGGAATACTAATATATTCTTCAAAGCTACCATTGGGCACAAGGTTTTGTGCATAGGTTATCGTTACACCTAAACCTACAAAGAAAACTATTAAAATGCCCAAACGATTCATGATTTTTAAAGAAGCATGGCTATGCGCCATGCTTCATATTAAATTAATTAGTGTTGAATTAAAATACGAGAAGTGCTTGATTGGTTATTACCTACAACGGTAATAAAATATATTCCATTATTCCAATCTTTGGTGTCTATTTCGTGCTGACCGTTTTCAACTCGTGTATTGTTAGTGTATATAACTTGCCCCAATACGTTACTTACTACTATGCTATTTAATACAATATTGCTATTTAAGCTTTTGAGGTTTAGATTATTCATGGTTTTAAAATTAAAGATTTCACCAATTTATCTATAAAAGATTGAAAATAAAATTTATTTCAGTGCCGCTCTCTTTTATGCTGTTTTGTTATACTTAGAAAGAAATAAAAAACGGCCGTTTGACAAAGTCAAACGGCCGTTTTGGTTAATGCTTAAATGATGGTTAGCAGAACTCGTTAAATGCTGCCTCTAAGTTAGCGGCAATCATTTCTGCGCTGCGTTCTTCAATGTTGTGGCGTTCAATAAAGTGCACCAACTCGCCATTTTTGTATAAGGCAATACTTGGGCTTGATAGCAGAAACGGTGCAGTAAACTCACGTGCTTTTGTTACTTCTTCGGTTTTTGTGCTATTTGTTTATAGGTTTTTCCTGCCATATAGTCTTTTTTTATTTTAGAAATTTTGTTATTATCATCTATCACATCATATCACCCACCTACCTTTTCAAATATTTATTCCAT
>CAZRVA010000191.1:2755-3757 GCA_964603255.1 uncultured Chitinophaga sp. | reverse complement strand
AGTTTACACCATCTGACAACATTCGTGAGAACATATCAAAATCTTCCACATGTTTGTACTTCTCAGCATCATGATATCGATATTTTTTAATTACATCAGTCTTTATTACAAGTCCTGGGTGAGCAATAGGACTCTCGAACATGCTGATAAAACGTGCTACAGAACTATCTTTGGTGTTGAAAGCATCTGAATAATAGAGAAAACGGCTATTACTATCAATTACTTTTAGTAAACATCCAACAAATTCAATATTGTTATCTTTCTGCATAATGGCCAATTGTTCCCTGATTCTTTCTGGATGAGCAACATCATCACTATCCATTCTGGCAACATACTTTCCTTTGGCAAGGTCTATTCCTTTATTTAAAGTTTTAATTAGCCCTAGGTTAGTTTCATTTTCAACCAACCTTATGCGCTTGTCTTCTATCCCTAACTCTTGAATAATTTGATTGGTTCTATCTGTTGACCCATCGTCAATGATAAGAATATCGAGGTTACTGTATGTTTGTCTTTGGATTGAACCAACAGCCTCTCTTATATACTTTTCAGCATTATATGCTGGTATTAAAACAGTTACTAAATGCTTAAACATTATCTAGCTACTTGTAATTTTTTACTTGCCACATTAAACCCATTTACATTAAGAACTACATTATATAATCCGTTATCAAGGTATCCAGATTCAATATTTGTTCTCATTTTTTCATCTACCTTTGAAAAAGTCTTTAATTGCATAACTTCCTGACCAAAAACATCGTATAATTTTATTTCAACACTTGAATTGTATAAAGTATCAGATAATAAAAACTCAATCTCTGTATTACCACTTGTTGGATTTGGATTAATATTTAAATGAAAATCTGATAATATATAAGCACTTGCATTGCCATCGCCAGGATCGATTGTGACACTGCAACCATCTATACTTATCATTCTTCCTTCACCGCCTTGTAAAATTGGCATGTCAAATGTAGTTGTATTATTTACTGACCAATATGTCCC
>CAZRVA010000191.1:0-2745 GCA_964603255.1 uncultured Chitinophaga sp. | reverse complement strand
GCTGGCCTTTCCTAATTGCTCAAAATTATCTTTTTGGTTAATTAAATTTATTAATGCTTTTTTTATTTGTTCAACATCTGGTATCACGTTAACAATCGGAAAGCTTTCGATTTCATCATACAATTCGTAGCATTCAGACTCTCCTCCACCAACTAAAATTTTACCTTGAGCCATTGCATTAAGTGCATTCATGGCTGGACTATATGAGTATAGTTGATCAACAAGTACATTACAATTTGAATACATTTTTTTGTATTCATTAAAAGGAACGTTCTCCGCGACAAATAACTCTACTTTATCAGGATAACTCGCCACTAACTCATTCAGGCACTGCAATAAAATATCACTCCCTTTCCAGGTAGAACGATGTTTTTGGATACCCATAAATATTTTAATCTTCTCACCGGGTTTAACAATATTTTTTTGATAAGGATGATCTTCTATGATAATGGGAAAGGGTATGTAGGTTAACTTTCTACTATAACCAGCTAAATCATACGCATGAAAGTATTCATAAAGTCCCGCAATAATACCATTCGCTTTATCCGCCATTATAGTATTGGTTAGTTTACCAAGTTTGTCGGTATGTATTTTATCTACACAACTTACTGCGTTAGTTAAGTGGCTAAACTGAGAGTATTTGTATTGGTGCTCTTGACAACTTTTCACCCAAAAATAATCATCTCCAAATGCACCCAAGAAGAATTTTTTATTTCCTTTTAGTATTTGATTTAAAAACAGATTGTTGAACGTTTTATTAGCGGATAACACCAGCATTTGATAATTTATAACCTGCACAACATCAAACCCTTTAAACTTCCCTAACATTACCTCTAAAAGAAGCTTGATTCTTGACCATTTGGATTCGTTAAATGCATATTCTAAATCCCTTTTGTAATTTTTCCAGCCATCACCATCTGACGCAACAACAACCTCATGGCCCAACTGTCTTAGACCATGGGCTAAATTACTATGAACTCCACTATATTCACCAATTAGTAAAATGCGCATTTTTATCAACTAAAAAACAATACCTTCCTAAACAAGATCAAGTTAAAAACGAAATATAGGATATAATTTAACATATAACCATAAACCGCCCCAATTCCAGAGAGTGTATCAATCATTAAAACAGAGTAAACACATAATGTTACTCCAAAAAATATTTCTGAAAATATAAAAACCTTCAATTGGGCTTTCGCAACCATTTGCATGGCCAATAACCAGCTCGCTATTTTAAAAAAATCACCTACCAGCTGAGGCAAAAAATAAGCCTCCATTGGAGCAAAACTCTCTGCAAAAACAATTTTTATTACCAAGTTTCTTAGCAAATAGGTTACAAACAGCATTACAAAGGTTAGTGGTAAAATAAACTTATAACCCTTAATGAGCAACTCCTTTAGTTCCGAATTATTGTTGGCCGCAGACAACTTAGGCAAATAATAAACAGAAAAGGTAGTGGTTATTAAACTCAGATAAATAAGAGATAGTCTGTTTACACCCTCGTAAAAACCAACCGTTTCAGCATTTGTATTTGAGGACAAATAATTACGAATAATTATCTGAACCATAGGTACTGCAGCTGCCGATACAATGGCCATCAAAGAAAATTTGGAAAGCCCCACTAAATCACCTCGCTCTATGATGCTTGATTTTATTTTTTGCCAATTAAACCATCCCGATTGTTTGATGAACAATAGTAAAATAATAAAAACGATAGATTGGTAGGTAACTGCAGAAATCAATGCTCCTTTTATACCATATAAAACAACCATGGTTACCGAAAATATCAACCCGATTATGCTGGCTAAAACATTGATTAAATTGAATAGTTTGTACTGCTGTAATCCATTTAAAATGGCAACTGCTAAAGAAAACAAGGCATAAAAAATAATGGTAATACCAAAGATTACAAATACAAACGAGTAACTCGTTTTACTAAATAATTGATTACTCCAAAACTTAGCTCCAATTGATATGATTAAACCACATAATAACGAACATAATAATGTGATTTGTAAAGAGGCTTTTATAATTCTATTTTGCTTGGGTTCATCATCTTTATATTCGGCTACAAATTTGATTACCCCATTGGTGATGGCTCCGGTTGACAATGTCAGAAAAATGGTGATAAAACTGGTTAGTTGACCAAGCATACCTAATCCTGCCGGACCTAAATATACTGCAATTATTTTGGCCGAAACAAAGGATGTTAAAATTTTTAAAACGGTAGATATACCACTGTAAAAAGAGACTTTTACAATTTCTGCCGATTTAATTCTTTGGACAATACCCATTAGCTGTAATTACGCTGTTTGGTTAAGCAGCCTCTTTTTCTCGTCTTTGTAATTACGATACAACACGTAAACAAGCATGAATATACCACTGAGAAAAGCTCCAACTATAGCTGTCTTTAACCTTGACATTTTTTTCTTCTCCAATGGAAGTGTTGGGGTGTCTATTACAATTAAAGACGGAGTTTGGTTTTCGAGGGTAAATTTGGCAATCTCTAAATTCTTTAAAACCTCACCGTACATTAGGTTCAAAATCTCTGTTTTTTTTCTCAACCGTTCACCTTCAATTCTCCTGCTCATCTTGATGATGTTTTGGTTTTGATCTACAAAACTTGCACCCGAATTCTCTGCCTGTAACAACTCCTGCTGTATTGAATCTGCCCTGCGTTGAATAATATTGTAATTGTAAGTTTGGCGCTCAACAGATTTGTTTATGTAATAAGTACTTAAC
>CAZRVA010000190.1:0-3773 GCA_964603255.1 uncultured Chitinophaga sp. | reverse complement strand
ATACCTAACTTTAACGACACGTTCTTACCAACATTTGGGTTTATAGTGGAGTTTTAAATGGCTAGCGATAGTTGATAAAAATAAGAAAACTTTAAACAATTTACCGTAACAGGTGTTTTTATAAAAATCATAAAACTAAAATATAAACAATGACTGCAAAAACTGCAATAGTAATTGGCTCCGGAGTAGCAGGATTAAGCGCTGCAAGCTATTTAGCTCAAAAAGGGCTGAAGGTTACTTTGCTGGAAAAAAACAGTGAAATTGGCGGTCGTGCACGCAAATTTGAAACACAAGGTTTTATGTTTGATATGGGCCCAAGTTGGTATTGGATGCCCGATGTATTCGAAAAATTCTACAACGATTTTGGTCACACCACATCTGATTTTTACGAGTTGAAAAGACTTGATCCAAGTTATCAGGTGTTCGATAAAGATGGCAACGCGGTTCAAATTCCCGCCAACATGCACGAGTTGGAACAGTTATTTGAACGTTACGAACCTGGTAGTGCCTTAAAACTAAAAGCATTTTTAAAAGAAGCACAATACAAATACGAAGTTGGTATTAACGATTTAGTTTACAAACCTAGTGTAAGTTTATTAGAGTTTGCGGATGCACGTTTGCTAAAAGGGTTGATCAAAATGGATGTGTTTACCAGCATTAAAAAACATGTACGCACATTTGTATCGCATCCATTTTTGGTTGAGTTGCTAGAATTCCCAATTTTATTTTTGGGTGCATTATCAAAAAACACACCAGCCTTATATAGCTTAATGAACTATGCCGATATGAGCTTGGGAACATGGTATCCAATGGGTGGCATGTTTAAAATTATTGAAGCATTTAAAACCATTGCTTTAAAACAAGGCGCTGACATCAGAACCAACCACGAAGTTTTAAGTATAGAAACACAAAACGGTATAGCAACCAAAGTAATAACCAAACACGGTGAATTTACTGCCGATGTAATTGTTGGTGCAGGCGATTATCATCACATCGAACAAAAGTTATTGCCTGAAGCCGATCAAACTTATACCGAAGCTTATTGGGATAAACGCAAGCTTGCTCCTTCGTGCTTGTTGTACTACGTTGGTGTAAACAAACGAATTCCGGGTTTACTTCATCACAACTTATTTTTTGATGCAGATTTTACACGTCATGCACACGAAATTTATACCGAACCACAGTGGCCAACAGAGCCATTATTTTATGTATCGGCACCAAGCGTAACAGACAACACCGTTGCACCTGCCGGTTACGAAAATTTATTTATGCTAATACCTGTAGCACCGGGTATGGCTGATAATGAAGAAGTACGCGAGCGTTATTTTAAAACCATTATGCAACGATTAGAAAAGCATACCAACACCGAAATTCTACCGCATGTAGTATTCCGCAGAAATTATGCTTTTTCTGATTTTGTAAGCGATTACCATGCATTTAAAGGTAATGCTTATGGTTTAGCCAACACGCTTGATCAAACTGCTATTTTAAAACCGCGCATCAAAAGTAAAAAGGTTAAAAACTTGTATTACGCAGGACAATTAACCGTTCCGGGGCCGGGACTTCCGCCAAGTATTATCAGCGGTAAAGTAGCCGCCAACCTTATTGCCAAAGATTTTAAACTTGTTAAATCACACTAACATATGAAAGCATTATTTGACGACATTTCAGAGAGAACCAGTAAAATGGTTACCAAATCTTACAGTACCTCGTTCTCTCTTGGGGTTAGGTTTCTTGCTAAGAAATTTCACAACCCCATTTATGCCATTTATGGTTTCGTTCGTTTTGCAGATGAGATTGTAGATACTTTCCATCAATACGACAAAAAGATTTTGTTGGATGATTTTAAAGTTGACACCTACAAAGCCATTAATCAAGGCATCAGTTTAAATCCTGTATTAAACAATTTTCAAAAAGTTGTAAACGATTACCACATAGACCATGAGTTAATTGATACCTTTTTACGCAGTATGGAAATGGATTTAACAGAGCATACTTATGATCAAAAAGGTTATGAAGAGTACATTCTTGGTTCTGCTGAAGTGGTAGGATTAATGTGTTTGAAAGTTTTTGTTGAAGGTAATCAAACCAAATACGATGAATTAAAATACAATGCCATGAAGTTGGGCTCTGCGTTCCAGAAAATTAATTTCTTGCGCGATTTTAAAGCAGATGTTGATGGTTTAGGAAGAATGTATTTTCCGCAGTTACTAACCCAAACTTTTAATGATGAAACCAAACGCGAAATTGAAGCCGACATTATGAAGGATTTTGCGGCCGGTTACGAAGGCATTAAAAAGTTACCTAAAGATGCGAGGTTTGGCGTTTATGTGGCATATATTTACTACCACAACCTGTTTAAAAAAATAATAAACATGCCGGTTAATCGTATTTTAGAAGAACGTGTTCGCATACCCGATAACCAGAAATACGCATTGTTTTTTGGCTCTTATTTACGACACAGTTTTAACTTACTTTAATGTTTAAAGGCATTTTGTTGTTGTTGTTGTTGAGTTCGTTTACGGCTTCAAACCTATCTATTACAGAGGTAAGAAATGCCTACGAAAAAGCAGTGTACAGTGAGCAAGTTGCAAATGAATTACTGGATAAGTTAAACTCAACCAACAACAATACTTTATTAGGATATAAAGGCACTGTAACCATGATGATGGCCAAGCACGTTTTTAGTCCTTATAAAAAATTAAACTACTTTAAAGCCGGTAAAGAAATTTTAGAGCAAACCATACTAAAAGAACCATTAAACATTGAGTTGCGATTTTTAAGGTTTTCTATACAAAGTAACTCGCCAAAGTTTTTAGAGTACCACTCCAATTTACAAAGCGATAAACTGTTTTTACTTAAAGAGGTAAAAACATTAACCGATGCAGATTTAAAACAACGCATCACAAAATTTTTACTAAAAAGCAGCGAGGTTAACAAAACCGAAAAGCTAACTTTACAACAATAAATAAGCACGCATGCAAGAGTTTGTAATATTGGTTGATGAACACAACAACGAAGTTGGATTGATGGAAAAATACGAAGCCCATCAAAAAGCTTTATTGCACCGTGCTTTCAGCGTTTTTATATTTAATAATAATGGAGAGTTGTTATTGCAACAACGTGCTCTAGATAAATACCACAGCGGTGGTTTGTGGACCAATACTTGTTGCAGCCATCCGCGTGCAAACGAACAAACCATTGATGCCGCGCACCGCAGGCTAGTGGAAGAAATGGGATTTGATTGTGAGTTAACCGAAAAGTTCAGGTTTTTATACAAAGCACCATTTGATAACGGCCTAACCGAACACGAACTTGATTTTATTTTTACCGGAACATACAACGGTACACCCAACATCAACCCACAAGAGGTAAATAGCTATAAGTGGATGCCATTACAAGATGTGGTAAATGATGCCAAACAATCGCCACACTTATATACCGAATGGTTTAAAATTATTTTAAACGAGTATATGAGTCATTTGTAGGGTGAGTTGATACAATACTTTACTTTGATTAACTAGTAAACTTGGGTTTACTACTACTAAAAAGCCTACGAACTACAATACCTTATTACCAAAAACAATTGCAAAAATTAACGTAACCTTCCATTTATAAAACAACCCCACCAAGTTTTGCCTTAGTGGGGTTGCTTGTTTTTACTTTATACCACACGAAGGGATTAGCTGCGCTGAAATGCGTTTCGCTGGGCAGCGGGGGTTTGAAACCTCCACTTGTATAGCGATTTCGGAAGGCCTACTTCCATCTTTTAT
>CAZRVA010000189.1:0-3800 GCA_964603255.1 uncultured Chitinophaga sp. | reverse complement strand
CTTATTATGTCAGCACATACAGTAGAACACTTGGAGCACACAGAATCTCCTTCAGATATGAAAGCCCAAATTTGGAAAACATTTTGGATTCTATTAGCATTCACATTGGTTGATATTGCCCTTTACTTTGTTTTAAGCCCTAGCATGTTTAGAAACTGGGTGTTTATTATACTAGGTGTAGTTAAGGCATTTTTTATCGTTTCTATTTTCATGCACATGAAATTTGAACGTAAATTCTTAACCTGGATGATTGTGTTACCAATGATTTTGGTTGTTTACCTAATCACCCTAATGGTTACAGAAGCAAAATACGTTGATGACCACGTAAACAAAGGTTCTGTAGCAAAACCGGCAACAGAACAAACTGAAGATAAACATGCTCATTAATATTTATTTTCATAAATAATTTTAACAAGAGGTAGTGCAAAAACACTACCTCTTGTTGCGTAATAAAAAATCAAATTCGAAACATGAAAAGGAAACATTTCTTTATGGGCATTGCAATTTTATCTCTGCCTGTAATCATTTTTTATATGCTAAATACAGGTCGCCAACAATATGTAACGCTACCAATCTTCGGAGAAAAAATTGCACCTGAAGGCGATCAAAAAGATACTATTTACTACCAAGTGCCAGATTTTAAAGTTGTAAACCAATATGGCGATAGTATTTCTCAAGCCAATTTAAATGATGGTATTTATGTAGCTAATTTCTTTTTTGCAAGTTGCGAAGATGTTTGCCCAAGCATGAACAGACGTGTTAAATTGGTGTATGATGAAATGCAGGAACTCGCTTACAAAAACAGAAAACTGGCTGAAGAAAAAGGAATGCAGATAACCGAAACTCCGGTTAAATTTATTTCGTTTACGGTTGATCCTGAAAACGACTCAGTACCTGTTTTAAAAGCTTATGCAGAGCGTTTTAAAATAGAAGGAGATAACTGGTACTTCACCACATCAGGCAAAGAACAAATATTTAATATAGGTCGTGGATTTTTATTGCCAGTTTCTATCGAAGACAGAACAATTGACCACTCTCAGCAGTTATTATTGATAGATAAACAAAACCGAATTAGAGGTATGTATGACGCACTTGACGATTCGGAAATGAAAAGATTACAAGGAGAAATTAAAGTACTTTTATATGAATACAGTATCAAACAATAATCAAGACAAATTATATTTTAGAATAGTAATGGCATTATCCATAGTGGTATTTGCCGCAGTTGTTATCCTAAACAGAAAAATAATTCCAAGACCTGATACAACACCTGATTTTGTTTATTTTTTACCTAAGCTTAATGCTATTATCAATGGAACTTGTAGTGTGCTTCTATTAATGTCGTTGTACTTCATCAAACAAAAAAACATCAATGCACATAAAAGAACGAATATCACTACATTCGTTTTATCAAGCATATTTCTAGTTTCATACGTGTTGTTCCATTACTTTGTAGACAATACTTTGTATCCGGATAATGCCCTTAAGCCGCTTTATTATGCAGTGTTAATACCTCATATTATTTTGGCGGCATTGGTACTCCCACTTATTCTGCTTTCGTTTTATCATGGTCTAAAAATGAATGTGGAGAAGCACAAAAAACTGGTACGATTTGCCTACCCTATTTGGTTATTTGTAACGGTTAGTGGGGTAATTGTTTACTTAATGATATCTCCATACTACACATTTTAATTTACATTTTGGGGTGATGTATATCATACCCCAAACTTATTTTTGAATATTAACTTTGTAGCACAAAAACATGAAAAAAGTAGCAGCCTTATTAATTGTAGCCTTATTGTTTGCCTTAAGTATTGATGTGTTAGCTCAAGGATGTCCTATGTGTAAAACCTCGTTAGAAGAAGCTCGTAAAAACGGCTCACAAGTTGGCAATACACTTAATAGTGGTATACTATATCTTTTAGCTTTACCATACTTGGTTGCATCTGTATTTGGTGTAATTTGGTACAGAAACTATAAGACCAAAAAACGTGCTAATACACAATTCTAAATAAGTTATTATGTCTAAAAATAAATTCGTTGCAAGCAAAGGGTTGGCCATGCTTCAATGTAAATGTCCCAGATGCCAATCAGGAGATTTGTTCATTACCAAATCAACCGACTTAAAGGGTTTTATGAAAATGAATGAAACCTGCCCGGTTTGCGAGTTACGTTTTGAAATAGAACCAGGATTTTTTTGGGGAGCCATGTATGTAAGTTATACACTAACAACCGGACTTATGTTATTTGTTTTAGGCATTTTGTGGTTAGGTTTTAACGATCCGGAGTTTTGGATTTATGTAGTAAGCATTATTGGCGTGGTGTTTTTAACCTTACCTTGGGTTTTTAGGTATTCGCGCATGCTTATGTTATACCTATTTTCGCCACTACGTTTTGATAAAAATTACGTTAAACAATAATAGCAGTAAATAAAATTTAAAGCCTATTTTTACCTCGGTATGAATAGGCTTTTTTATTGCTTAATTTTGTTGTTTGCAGCGCCCAATTTAAAGGCGCAATTTCAATTGTATTTGTTTGATAAGGTTACCACACAACCTTTGTCTGGTGCAACAGTTACTCAAGAGTGGAGTAACAACAAAACGCAATCAAAACAAAAGCACATTAGCATAAGTAACGAGAAAGGAATTTGTGTGTTGGAAGAAGATGCCATCAAACAATTAGGCACCTTTACCATATCACACCAAAGTGTTGGAACGCACACCTACACTGCCTACCAATTAATAGTAAACAACTATAAATTATACCTCGTTAACAACACACCACCGTTAGATGAGGCAATTATTAGCGCAAATCGAATAAACGAAAAAGCGAAAGACATCGCGCGTCAAATTGAAACCATCAACAAACAGCAAATTACCTTTGCCAATCAACAAACCACTGCCGATTTATTGATGAACCAAAGCAGCGTTTATATTCAAAAAAGTCAACAAGGTGGTGGTAGTCCAATACTACGCGGATTCGAGGCCAACAGGGTATTATTGGTAGTTGATGGCGTTCGATTAAACAATGCTATTTTTCGTTCGGGGCATTTACAAAATGTAATTCGTATTGATCAAAACATTCTTGATAAAGTGGAGATACTTTACGGGTCGGGAAGTGTAATATATGGTAGCGATGCAATGGGTGGTGTAGTGAATTTAGTTACCAGAAATCCGGAGCTCAACAAAGGCAATAAAAAGCTACTTGTGCGCAACGAAATGTACAGTAGATTCTCATCAGCCAACAACGAAATTACTTACCATTACAATGTAAATATTGGTGGTAAAAAATGGGCCTCATTAACCAACATTACACAGAGTAATTTTGGTAATGTTGTGCAAGGCCGAAATAGAGATGCTGCTTGGCAAAACGTTGGTTTACGACCTTTCTTCGTTAAACGTTTAGGCAACCAAGATGTGGTGATTAAAAATCCGAATCCATACGAACAAAAAGAAAGCCATTACCAACAAATCGATATCGGGCAGAAACTATTGTTTAAGGCATCAGAGAAACAACATCATTTAATCAACTTTCAGTATTCAACAACAGGTAATGTTCCGAGGTATGATAGATTAACAGATGTAAACAATGGTATACCCAAATCAGCACAATGGTATTACGGCCCCGAGAAACGTATGTTGTTTTCTTACAATTGGCAATACAACCTAAGTAGGGTTTGGTTTGATAAAATTAATACCGTTGCAGCTTATCAGTTGATAGAAGAAAGTAGACATGACCGATCATTTAACAATGATTGGTTAAGAAGTCGAACGGAAAAAGTAAATGTATTGAGTTTAAAT
>CAZRVA010000188.1:0-3839 GCA_964603255.1 uncultured Chitinophaga sp. | reverse complement strand
CCCTCGTTGTGATCTCTGTGGTTAAAACCCCATGCCGAAGGCATTCTTCTGTCAGAAACAAACCTTCAACCCTTTTAAACTTAATGCGGCTAACGGTTACGTAAATCAAGATTTAAATCACCCAAAATAAGAATTAACCTAAGGGTGCTTAACATTAACTTAACTTTTACGTAATATTGAAATTAAAACATACCACGAATGTTACAGAAAAATTCAGACATGGAAAACGCGCACAAAATTTTAGTGGTGGATGATGAAAACGACATCTTAGAATTTATTCAGTATAACCTGAAAAAAGAAGGCTATGATGTACATTTAGCGCACAATGGACAAGAGGCGATAACAATTGGAAAAAAAATAAAACCGGATCTTATTTTGCTTGATGTAATGATGCCTGTAATGGATGGTATTGAAGCATGCAAACAAATTAAAGCTGATAGCGATTTTGATAAAACATTTGTGGTATTTTTAACAGCCCGTGCAGAGGAATACAGCGAGATTGCTGGCTTTAATGCTGGTGCTGACGATTATATCTCTAAACCTATCAAGCCAAGGGTTTTATTAAGCCGTATTAGTGCTATTTTAAGACGTAAAAGCAAAGAAGTGGTTGAGCAAAAACTTACCGTTGGTAACATCATCATTGATAGAGAAACATTTTTGGTTTACAAAGGCGATGAAAAAATACAGCTAGCTCGTAAGGAGTTTGAATTGTTGTTTTTGTTGGCCAGCAAACCCGGTAAGGTATTTACCCGTGAGTATATTTTAGAAAAAGTTTGGGGTGATGAAGTATTGGTAGTTGACAGAACAATTGATGTACACATCCGTAAATTGCGTGAAAAAATTGGAGATGATTATATTGGTACCGTTAAAGGTGTTGGGTACAAATTTGAACTATGATTAGAAACCCCAAACCACTTTACATAACCCTTTTTGTAGCGGCAGTTTTATCACTAATAATTGCCGCTATTAGTTATTTATCCGGGGGCGATTTAAAGCAGGCAATTACCCTATTGCTTGTAACTTTCGTAGCTGGTTTCCTGTTATTTTTTTACAGCATAGAGTATTTTATTTACCGTAAAATAAAGCTCATTTACAAAACCATCCATAGCTTAAAAACCCAAAAGTACGATGCCCAATTGAGCAAATACAGTTTGCTTAACGACCCCATTTCTAAAATGAATAAAGAGGTTATTAGTTGGGCACGCGATCAAAAGCAGCAAATGGAAGAGCTTAAGCGATTGGCCGATTTCCGTAAAGAGTTTTTGGGCAATGTTAGTCATGAGTTAAAAACACCCATTTTTAACATACAAGGTTACATACATACCTTAATTGATGGGGCTATTGACGATCCGGACGTAAATATTCGTTTTTTACAGAAAGCCGCAAAAAGTGCCGACAGATTAAGTGATTTAGTGGCTGATTTATTAGCTATATCTCAATTAGAAAGTGGTGAATTAATGATGGAGATGGAGCGTTTTGATATTAATGCGCTGGTAAAAGACGTTTACGAACAACTAGAAGTGAGGGCAAAAGAACGCGGCATCAGTTTAATTATTAAAGAAGGTTGCAACAAACCATTTTGGGTTTTTGGCGATAGGTACCGCATTAGGCAGGTAGTTTTAAATTTGGTAAACAACTCTATTAAATATGGCAAAGAGTTTGGCACCACCACTGCTGCCTATTATGATATGGACGAAAACATATTGATTGAAATTGGCGATAACGGGGAAGGAATTTCTCAAGAACATTTACCACGTATTTTCGAACGTTTTTACCGCGTAGACAAAAGCCGCGCTCGCGAGAGTGGCGCAGGCGGCACCGGCTTAGGACTTGCTATTGTTAAGCATATTATTGAAGCACATCAACAAACCATCAACGTACGAAGCAATATTGGTCAAGGCACAACCTTTGGGTTTACCCTAAAGAAAGGTGCTGGAAACTAATAATTATTGTTAAAAATTAATCATTTTTAGGCATTTATTTAACAATTCGTTCACTTGGTACTTCGGGTTAAAAACCTATTTTTGCACCATTAAATAATAATTATGAAAAAACTATTACTCGCGATTATGACTGTTGGAGCAACAACCATCGGTTTTACTCAACCTTTATCGTTAACAACCACAGGTCAAGTTATTTCAGAAAACTTTGATGGATTATCAGCATCAGGAACAGCTCAAACTACTTTACCTAACGGTTGGTGGATTCAAGAGACAGGAACATCAGGAAACACAACATATCAAGCCGGTAATGGATCTACAAATTCAGGAGATACTTATAGTTATGGTACTGGCACTAACACAGAAAGAGCATTCGGTAGTTTAGCCAGTGGGTCTGTACAATCTAATTTTGGTATTAGGATTATCAACAACTCAGGTAATACATTAACTCAATTTTCATACGACCTTTTTATGGAACAATGGAGAAGTGGTGGTCGTACTGGCCTCGATTCATTATATTTTTCATATAGTGTAAACAATGGTGTAACCGGATTGTGGACAAGAGTTGCTACAAACGATTTAGTTAGTAAGATTACTCAAGCAACAGCAGCTGCTTTAGATGGTAACGTTGCCGCCAATCGCCAATTTTATTCATTCACAGTTACTGGCTTAACGTGGGCTGCGGGTGATACCTTGACATTAAGATGGAGTGACCCTAATGTTGGTGGTAGCGATGATGGTTTGGCAATCGACAACTTCAATTTTACTATTGCAGGAACACTTCCAGTACAATTCAAATCATTCACCGCAACTAAAAACAGTGATGTAGTAAACTTAAAATGGGCTACAGCAACTGAAAGCAATAACAAAGGCTTTGAAGTGCAACGCAGTGTTAATGGTGCTAAATACCAAACTGTAGGTTTTGTTAGAGGAAACGGTAACAGTAACACAGTTAAAACTTATAGCTTTGCTGATGCGCATGGCACAACAGGTAACATATGCTACCGCTTAAAACAAATTGATTTTAATGGTGAAAGTGAGTTTTCAAAAGTGGCTTGCGTAAACGTAGAGTTAGAAAAAACTACTGCAGTATTCACCACTCCAAATCCTTTTAACGGAAGTTTACACATTAAGTACAATAGCCTAACAGAAGGCACTACCAATATACAAATTATTGATATGTTGGGTAAATCGCACCAAAACACAAACCTATTTGTGAACAAAGGCGAAAACACGCTAACACTTGATACAGAAGCATTACCTGTTGGTATTTACTTCATACGTGTTACAAACGGTTCGGAAGTAACCACACAACGTATTGTAAAGAAATAACCTTACAGCACAAAATTTTAAAATCCCGTAGCAGTAAGATGTTACGGGATTTTTTTGTATTTTAAAAGGTCAGCACGCCTTCGAGGCGTCAGACCTTTTGGGTTAAGATTTTCACTCAACCGTACTAACGCGTAATACGTCTGACGAAAACTTGCTAAGATTTTAAAATAACACAACCTGTCAGCGGTTACAAACCCAAACAACGGTTCACCACCGCCTCTTGCGTAAATTTAACGCAGAGGTTTTGCAAATAGTCTTGCGAAGATTTGAGCATAGTCGATTTAAGATTTGAGGTACGCAGACCATTGGTGCAGACCGAAGCGCCTGTCAGCAACGCCTCCGGCATTGGGGAAGCCAAGGTCAGCACGCCTTCGAGGCGTCAGACCTTTTGGGTTAAGATTTTCACTCAACCGTACTGACGCGCAATGCGTCTGACGGTTTCGAGACGTCAACCTCCGTGCAACTCAGAGAACCTGGTGAACCCCGTGTTAGAAACAAACTTCTGTGCAATACCGCGTTTTCTGTGAGCACTCAAAAACAACATCTACCAACAAAACATATTCGTTT
>CAZRVA010000187.1:0-3916 GCA_964603255.1 uncultured Chitinophaga sp. | reverse complement strand
TTAGACAATGAGAGAGGTGAATTAGATTGGCATTGGGGTAATTTGAGTGCTAACAGTCATTCAAGTTGGAAAAAGTTTAGTTACCGGTTTAGAGTGGTTAAAGAAAATGCAAAATGGAAAATTGCTTATTTGAAAGGGTTTGACTTTAAAGAAAGCACGCTAAAAAACAGAGAACTATGAAGACCGAAAAAGAACAACGAAGGCATAACACACGTTGCTGTTGGATAACCCCATTTTTAAAAAATAAAGCGACCTCTTGCTCACCCAATTAAAAAGCAACCGCTTCTCAATTCGCATTACCATCACCACGTAAGGCTCGGTAGCGTTTTCTTACTTCGTTTAAAAAGAAACTTGCAGGATATTTTTCTATAAAAAGCTCGTAGTTTTTACGGGCTTCTTCTTTGTTGTTAAGCTTGCTTTCGTATGTTTCGGCTAGGTAAAACAAGGCATTGTCGCCCAAAATATCGCTGCCATGTTCTTTGTAAACGCGCTCGTATAAACTAACTGCTTTGTTGTAATCTTTTTCTTTTAAAGCAATTTCTGCACGCTTGTAAGCCACATCATCGGTTAACTCATGTTTTGGGTAAACTAACTCAATGCTATCCAGCACACGTGTGGCATCTGTTAATCGATTTTGGAAATAAAACAAATCAGCACGAGCAAACCAGCGCATGGGTTCTTCATTGCTATCAATGGTGTTGTCTTGTATTTGTAAACTTAGTTCAATGGCATTGTTGGCTATTAATTGTGTAGTGGCTGTTTTTAACACATCCAATTGTGCACGTGCCCACTCAAACTCACCCAAATAATAACTTAGTTTGGCGTTTCTAAATTTAGCTTCCTGCCCTAGTGGATCTTCTAAAAACTCTTTATCAACCTGTCCGTAAAGCAACATGGCTTCCCATTCTTCGCCCTTTAAAACATAAATATCACCCAAATCTAATTTACACTCGGCTTTAAAACGGTTATCCAAACGCGGCATATTAATTAACTCATTGTAGTTATCAATTGCCTCGGGGTATTTGTATAAATAATAGGCCTGTAAGTGGGCCAACTCACGCAAACTTTGCGCTGTAAATGGGTACCGACCAAATTCTTTTAAAAAGCTGTTGTATTCTGTTTCTAATGCGGTTAAATCAAGCGGAGTATAGTTTCCGCTATAAAATATTTTTTGGTTACGCGCATGCAGTATGCCCAATTTGGCATTGATGTAAAAAGGTTTGTCGTTGCCAAGTAACAACACCTCGTTATAGGCTTTATCTGCTGCATCGTATTTTTGGTTGGCCACAGCTAAATCACCCAATAATAAAATACGTTGACCTTGTTTGCGTTGGCGTTTGTCTATGGCACGGGTTTGCACCAATGCATTATCAAAATCCTTACGCTGTACATACAACCAAACCAACATTTCGCTGTAAAGCTCGTTTGCAGGAAAATCTCTGGCTTTTTTAACCAGGGTTTGTTTCAATAATTCGTAATCAGCATCTTTATCCAAATACAACTGCAGGTAACCTTGCACATCTTCCAACATTTCGGGGTTTTGGTTAATGGCCGATAAATACTCTTGCAACATCAAACCTGTTTCTTGTTTTTCGGCATACAATTGTGCCAACTCCACACAAAACAAATTGGTGTTATCGCCATTTAGTTTACGCGATTTTTGGTAGGTTGCCACCGCAAAATCTGTTTTGTTTCTTTTACGGAAAGCGTTGGCTGTTTCTATTGTAGCATCATAGCTTGCATTTAGTTTTTGCAATACATTTTCGTAGGCTTTTTTGGCTTTATCTGGTTGATTTGCTTTTTCGTATACAAAACCTAAATCAACCAAATAATAAGCACTTGATGGCTCTTTGCGCTGTTGTTTTTTCACCAATTTTTCGGCATCATCAAACTGGTTTAGCTTAAAGTAGCAGGTAAGTAAATTATCATACAAATAGGTTGATTTATTGCCTTTGTTATACAAACGCTCGTATACCTCAATGGCTTTGCTGTATTCGTTATTGCTCATGTACTGAGCTGCCAATTGCTCATCTTGTTGTTGGGCAAATGTGGTTACAGAAATGAAGCTGAATAGTATAAATAGGTATTTAAACATGTTGCACGAAAATATACAAACCTGCGTTGTTTGTTAATAATCAACGAAAATTCTGCTAAATATTTTACATTACTTTTGAGACCTAATAAATTACGTACTGTTGAATCCGCTTAAAAAACTCGCATCGCAAACAGCCGTTTATGGTTTAAGTCAAATAGTTGGCCGGTTTGTAAATTACCTTTTGGTTCCCTTACATACCGCTTTGTTTGATACTGCAGAATTTGGTATAAATACATTAATGTACTCGTACGTAACCTTTTTTAATGTGTTGCTAACTTACGGCATGGAAACTGCGTTTTTTAGGTTTTCACAAAAACAGGATAATCCGGCACAAGTATATAGTACAGCATTAACTTCGTTAATCAGTTCGTCTTTATTTTTTGGGTTGATGTTTGGTGTATTCTCGCCACAAATAGCCTCTTTTATTAATATACCCGAACACCCTGAGTATGTTGTTTATTTTACGGCCATCATGGCTTTAGATGCCATAGGCGCTGTGCCGTTTGCGTATTTACGTCAGCAAAACAAAGCTTTAAAATTTGCCATCGTTAAAAACATCAACATCTTTACCAATATACTTCTAAACCTGTATTTTTTGATGTTGTGTCCTTATGTTCAAAAAGAATATGGCACACTACTTCCCATGTATGATGGTAACATTAACATAGGTTACATTTTTATGGCCAATTTAATTGCAAGCATCATTACTATTCCGTTGTTGTGGAAAGAAATTTTAGCTATACGCAATGCATCATTTAACAAAACCCTTTGGCGCGAAATGTTGGTATATGGTCTGCCTTTAATGGTGGTTGGTTTTGCGGGCATGATTAATGAAACGCTCGACAGAATTATTATTTCTTATGTTTATTCGGATGTGCAAGAAGGCCTAAGAGCAACGGGTATTTATGGAGCCAATTATAAGTTATCTGTACTTATGCTTTTATTTATACAAGCCTTTAGGTACGCAGCAGAACCATTCTTTTTTAACCATGCAAAAGATAACGACAAACGGCATATTTATGCCACGGTAATGAACTACTTTACTTTGGTTTGTTTGGTGTTATTTTTAACGGTTACGCTGTACATTGATGTGTTTAAACACTTTATTAATAACCGGTATTGGGAAGGCTTGCACGTAGTGCCAATATTGTTATTGGCCAATATGTTTTTAGGTATGTATTTTAACTTATCGATTTGGTATAAGTTAAGCGATAATACCAACAAAGGAGCCATGATATCAACCATAGGTGCTGTGATTACCATTTTAGCTAACATTGTTTTAGTACCAATTTGGGGTTATACAGGAAGTGCATGGGCCACCTTAATTTGTTATGTAAGTATGGCTGTAATTTGTTATGCAATGGGTGCCAAATATTACCCAATACCTTACCAAGTTAAACGATTAATGGGTTATGTGGGTTTTGCTTTGGTATTGTATTTTGTAGCTAAGTATTTACCGTTTGAAACAGGATTTATAAAGTACGCATCAAGCGCAGGTTTGTTATTGATTTTTATGGTAGTTGCATTTTTGCTGGAGCGCAAAAACAAAATTGCATAGGTATAAAAACCACAGATTTCACGAATTGTATCAAAATGATTTAGCAGTGAAGTCTGTGGCAAGTAAACATTTTTATTCTAGTTCCATTCTATCAGCAGCATCAACCATACCTTCTTCATTAAGAGGCTTGGCGTGGTCCTCCGCTTTTTGGTTTAATTCGTTAAGTGTTAATTTATCAGAGGTTGAAGTTACCAGCCAATTGTTGTTACGTTTGTAAAACACTTGTGCAATTACACCAAAGTTGTTTTTAAACAATTGCTCCA
>CAZRVA010000186.1:0-3927 GCA_964603255.1 uncultured Chitinophaga sp. | reverse complement strand
ATAAATTTCTACCGATTTGTTTCCCGCAAATTCATCATGCAATCTATTTATAGCAGGATATGACAATATACAACCGTAGCATGCCATGTACCAAAAATCTAACAACACTACTTTACCTTTTGTCTGCACAATTTGCATGTTGTTGTTAAACAAATCACGAACAACAAAAGATTTAATTTTATCCCCTTCAACTTTTGCAGGAACCATCGGTGGATTTAATAACGTATCGAAAGTAATATCTTTAAAAGTAGTAAGTTTATTTTCAAGTTCTCTCACATCAAAGCGTTTATTCACTTTTATGTCATTGAAAAAGTACCCCCTATAAATTGTATCAGCAGCACCAAACCCATCAAAAGTCTCGAATCCCACTAAAAAGCTATCGACTTTATTTATGTAAAAACGCGATTCTGTCCAATTTTCAACATTACCCGTATTTTCTCTACAAGCTATAATAGAACATTTCATTCCATTTAATAACGTATCTGTTTGAGCAACAAACTTTGCCTCTTTAATATAATATATCGGTTTTTCTACTTGAGCTAAATTAGAATAGCAATTAAAACCTGAATATGGAGCAAACTGCTCGTTGCTTGTTTTTGCCCAATCGTACTGTTTGATATCAGGCTTTATGAAATACCTTACTGAACTATCACCAATCCTGATGCTATAATAGTTGCATTTTCTACCACCCCAACTCGTGTATTTGCAAATAAAAGAATCTGGCGCTACAAATGCTTCGCCTTCCCATGGTTTAGGCATTTCTACAACACCAATTGATTTGAAGTAAACTTTAAACTTGTAACTAAACACCTTCGTTTGTTCTGTCTTTTTTATCGCCAATCTAACAATGTCGATATCTGAATTTTGACAATAAACATTTTGTAAAAGAAAAGAAAAAAAGAAAAAAAGACACCCTTGTAATTTCATGATTTGATTTTTAAAATTAAACTTATCAGCTCGAATTATTAATATTTAAATTCAAGCAACTAACCCCTAAACCAATTACCAATAAACCCGCCTAGCTCCATTAACCAAGCAATACCTAAATGCACCATCACTCCCCCATAAATACTTTTGCTATGGTAAGCCAACACGCCTAAAATGGTGCCACCCAAAAAAGAACTTAATGCCTCGCCCATGGGTTTGCCAAAATGTATGGCCAAATAAAAACAGGCCATAGGTAATACTCCATGAATGCCCACATATCGGGCAACACCTAAAATTAGCAGTCCCCTGAAAAATAATTCTATGGCTATAAAATCAACCCCATAACACAACTCAAACAACAGATATTTCCATGTGGCTAAATCGGGTGTGGCAATACGTTTTACTCGTGGGTAATAATTTAAAAAATCGGTTTGGGTTGATGCAAATACAATCAGCGGTATCATACATAACAACATCATACCATACAATTTCATGTTGTGTTTATTGGCATCAAACCCATACAAAGGCATATTGCTTTTATCGTTTAAATACCACCAAATAAAAACAGGCAACACCAAATAACTTGCCCTGAATACATATTTAAACGTGCTTTGGTTAAAGTGCGTTTGCTCCGGTGCAGATAAGGCGGCAATGATATCATAATGCCAATCAACCGTTTCGCGAAACGAAAAAACACCAACAGCAAATAACAACAACATCACAAAACCGGGTTTACGCCAATAGCCCCATTGCTTGGTAAACATGCTGTACACAACATAACCAAAACCAATATGTATAGTATTTATGGCAAACCATACAGCATAAGTTTGGGTTGATGTTAAATGATACATCCACTGTTTTAAACCCAACGCATAATTAACCGTTAAACTCAACCCACAAAACAAAAACAACAATAACCAATGGGCGGCTTTATACTGTTTTATAAATTGAAGTAAGGTGCTAATGATTACCCTCAAACCTTGTGTTCATTAATTTGTTCATCAAATCCTGGGCGCACAAACGCCATGGCTTGCGGAAATTCTTCCAACAGCTTTCTTTTCAACTCACTTAACATCGCAAGTTTATCCAACACTTCATCTTCGTTGTAATAAGGCAATAAGTATTGAAACGAAAGCAAACTTTTATCTATAGCCAAAAGGCTAATTTTAGCAGAGCCATTGTAATCACTTTGTACCGGGTCGTCCCATACGTCATTATCTTGTTTTTTACCGCTTATGGCCCTAAATACTTTTGATGGAATAAAAAACATATACCATTGTATCACCTCAAAACAATCGTTAATTAACGCTGCCTCTTTGGTTACTTTTTCTATATCCGACAAACCCAAATCAACCCGTTGTTGCAACATTTGGTTCATGGCATCATCAAGCTTTGCGCGTTCTGTAAAAGCATAAGCAGCTTCGGCATAATTGTTGGCAAGTAACGATGCTTCCTCGTTCATCAAATCTTCATGATCATTTTTATGCGATTCCTCTTCCGCATTTTTTAATACCTCATCCCAATCAATACCTAATTCGTTTGCCTTTTCTTGCAACATTTTAGTAATATCCTCAAAAACACTACTTACTTTTTGTAATGCATTTGTGGTGTGCTCTTCGGCCGTTGCGTTTTCGTTAAACTCATCATCTTTGGTCATGCTGTAGTTTAAACACCTTTCGGTAAACGTACAACGTTCGCACCACCTATCGCAGTAGTTATAAATACCGGGGATATTTTTATTTGACATCAAACAAATATAACCCTCTTAGACTAAAACATTGCTTTTAGCACAAAGCGATTTCCGTATTTCCCCCATTGTTCGGTATTACTCGACAAATCATTACGGTATCCTTCACGGTTTACTTTTACTGCTTTCTTTTTTGATTTAAAAACAAAATCAGCCTCGGTTAAAACAGCAGTATTTACTTTGGTTGCAAAAATGGTGGTATGCATACGTGGAATCACTACACCTAAAATCATACCCGGTAATCCTGAAAAAAACTCAGGACCACCGCTTACCGGTATGGCATCAGTATAAAATGCGATAACATAAACAGAATCATACAAAATTGTGGTTGCCCTGCGGCAGGTATAACCTGCAATTTCGCGATACTCGCCAGTTAATTTCCAAATTGGTTTAGAAATAGAATCGGCAATCAAATACGTTTTATCGTAAACCGTGCGGTTGGCCCAAGTGCTATCACTGTCAAAAACTGTTTTTTGAGACACCTCGGTGATGGTTTTGTACCAACGCAACATAGGATTTTCATCTTCTTGCAATGTGTTGTAAACTGCCTGCTTTTTACTAAAGGTTAATTCAAACAAATCAATTTTGTATTTAGGTAAGCTTTTTTTCATTTGCTCAAACCAAACATTGTCCTCTTCATCTTTATTTTGTTCCTCCAAATCTTTAAGCAAATTATATTTACGCTCGTAAGTAATTTTACCATTAAGCATAATTTGTTGTGCTTGCACTATTCCGTTTAACGCAAACATCAATACAAAACATAGGAGTAAATGGTTATTGTTTGTTTTCATTTTTATTGGCGCTTGAAAAATTATAAGTAACAGTTAACATAAAATACCTGCGTAAAACAGTATGTACATTTTCGTTAATAAAGTTGCTGGTTGCATTACGTCTAAACCCTAAATTTTCGTTTAATAAGTCTCTTACCGAAACCGACACATGCCAGTTTTCTTTTTCAGTAAACTTCTTTTTCAACTCCAAATTAATAATGGTGTTATTAATGGGTTTATCAAATGAAGATGTAGCCTGCCTGCGGGTGTGCGATGCATCAAGCTCAAACACAAACTTTTTAGGCAAATAAAACTCAGCATATAACTGGTACTCACTAATCCAATAGTCTGTAATAACATCAGGTCTTATACTCGATTCGGTGCGTGTATAATCCCAATCGGCTTCTAAACTTATGTAGTAAACATCTTCTTTTTCTTTACCAATTCGTGAACCCAAACCAACCGAATTATTTGTATTTATAT
>CAZRVA010000185.1:0-3994 GCA_964603255.1 uncultured Chitinophaga sp. | reverse complement strand
AAAAAACAAAGAATCGTTGTTTAACTCGTAACGTAAAATATGTACAAAAGCACCTGCTTTGTTATAGGTTAACCTTGACGAAAACATACGACTTACATCTGTGGTATCTTCAAACCATATGCTTCCATCAGGTTGAGACATTACATTGTTGTGCACCGAAAGCATATCTGCAGGAGCTTCACTTGGGCTTAGCAATTCTAATGCCAAGTACTCGCAATAGGTTGCAAAGCCTTCGTTTAACCAAATATCTTTCCAGGTTTTGCATGTTACATGATCGCCAAACCATTGGTGACCTAACTCGTGAGCAACAATACCAAAGTTGATGATGCCAATGCTTGTCATGGTTTGATGTTCCATTCCACCACTAAAAGGTGCCATGGCATGTCCGTATTTTTCTTTCCAAAACGGATATTTACCAAACAAATTAGAGAAACCTTCCAACATCGGGGCAGTTTTATCTAACTCTGATTTAAGAGTAGTGAGCGTTGCAGGATTATCGTAAATATAATCCTGAATCAACATCGAATCGCCATCGATATGCGCATAGGTATTGTACTCTACATATTTTGCAACTGCAACAGATATCAAATAATAATCAACAGCAAGGGTTGATTGCCATTGGTACTGAACTTTATTGTTAGGCAAACTGATTATATTTTTGAGTATACCAATAGCCCCAACTTTATTTTCATTGCTAGTTGTAACGTAAGTGTAAACAGAATCTATTTTATCTTGAAGTGCTTGTTTACAAGGAAACCATTCATATGCAGAATAAGGCTGACTTAAACTCCATGTGGCTTGATTACCCCAACGTGTTGAGGTTCCGGTAGTAAAACCCGAACCAATTGCAGCTCCTGCAGCAACAGATGCATCGCCACGGTAATAAATAGTTACATCAACCAAACTGTTTTTAATTTTGGGTTGATTAAATACAACATATCCAAAGTTTGACTGATGTTGAACAGCTAATCTATCTCCTGATGAAGTAACCACCGAATCAATGGTGTGATTATTATGCAATTCAAAACCAAAAGTATCTAAAGCATCAACCACAACTTGAGCAATGGTGCGCACATTTCCACTTATTACAGTACTGTTTCTTTCTATATTTAAATTAATATGATGAAATTTCACATCATACCCATTCATTAAATTAAGCTGTTGGTTATTGGCTGCTTTACCGTATGATTTTTGAAAATATTTTTGTTTGTGTGTTGCACAAAAATGATCTTGCGCATAGGTTGGAGCAAATGCCATCAACCCAAGAATTAAAAGTAGTTTTTTCAATTTAGAAATTGTTAGTTATAGAAAGACCCATTTTTTAAGTAAGTAGTTTTAAGCAGCGGGCAAATTTTATAGCGCTCATCATGGGTATCATCATACACGGCTTTTAATGTTTCATAAACGTGTTTGATGCCAATTTTATCGGCCCATTCAAAAGGCCCAAAAGGATAGTTGGTTCCAAGTTTCATGCTGGTATCAATATCTTGCATACTTGCAGTTCCTTCTTGCAAGGTGTAACACGCTTCATTAATTATCATCATAATAATGCGAGGAGTTACCATACCCACACGGTCTTCAACCAACTTGTATTCCCAGCCTAACTTTTGCATAATTTGTTGCAAAGCTGCCTCATCGGTTTTGTTCAACAAAGAAACCTCAGCAAGGCTACGATTAATAAAAGTTGGTAAATCATTGATACCAATTAATGTACAGTTAATTTTTTGTCCGTATAAATGCTCTGCCTTGGCTAATTGCATTTTAACAGCTCCAACAATAACCGGTGTGTTTTTTAAAGGTGCATAATACTTTAATGTACTTGCGTGTTCATCTATACTTAAATCAAAAATTACATCATAACCAGAAAGGTCTATTTGAGGAAAGTCTGTATCCTGAATTTCTGTTACATCTGCTGCAGGTAATTTCTGTTTTAACTCTGCTGTTATTATTTTTTCACCTCTTACTAAAATCTTCATGTGTAGGTTGTATTATTGAAAACAAATTTAATCAGCAAAATCATATGGAAAAGAAAATAATTACAAGTGCAAATTCGCCCGCTCCAATTGGTCCTTACAGCCCGGGTGTTATGGTAGGAAATACTTTATATACAAGTGGACAAGTTGCTAAAGATGCCGTTACAGGAGAAATGATTCAGCATGATATTACTGCAGAAACAAAAAAAGTAATGGAAAACGTGTTAGCGATTTTACAATCGGCAGGTATGGATTTTAGCAACGTGGTGAAAACAACTATTTACTGCACCGATTTAGGAAACTTTGCTGCAATAAATGAAGCTTATGGCAACTTCTTTACCGGAAACTTTCCTGCTCGCGAAACGGTTCAAGTATCTCGATTACCACTTAATGCTAATGTAGAAATTAGCGTAGTGGCCATAAAATAATTTAGATAACAATTTTTGAGAAACGAGGGCAATTATTGTCCTCGTTTTTTGTTTGCTATTAAACCAAAAATTAACCTAAAAGTTTTTGCATAAACGTAATATTTTTATGACGTTAATTTAATTGCCTGAAAATACTTAGCATTGGGTTTCGTAAAATTTTCTTCACCAACTTTATGGTGTTTTAGTTTGTCTTAAGTGCAACTAATCAAAATAAATTTATGAAGAACAAGTTACTAGGTTTATTAGCGATTTTAGCCACCTCGTTCGGGGGTTATTCGCAAACTGCAAGAGTAATGGCCATTCACAACTCTGCAGATCCATTGGTTGACACTGTGGATGTTTGGATTGTTACACCACTAGGTTCAGAAAAATTGGTTGACGACCTTGGTTTTAGACAAGCAACCGGATTTATTAATGCACCTGCTGGTATTGATTTTAGGTTAGCATTTGCATTAAAAAACAGCACATTGATTACCGACACCGTTATTGGTTTTGGTTTCAATTTAACAGCAAACTCTACCTATGTTTTATTGGCTCAAGGAAATGTAGGTACCGGGTTCAATCCACAAAAAGATTTTAAACTACATGTGGTAGCTCCTGCTTTTGAGCGTAACACAACAGGTGGTGATTCAACCACAGCAGTAATCGTTCATGGATCAACAGATGCTCCTAACGTTGACATTGCAGTTCGCAAAGGCAACACCGAATTGGCGTTGATTGAAAATTTAGCTTACGATGCCAACACAGGTTATATTAAATTAGCTGAGGATGATTATTATGTTGATGTAATGGCTGCCGGTTCTCCTGCCGGAAGTTTACTTACATATGCAGCACCTTTAAAAACTTTAAATGCTGGTGACAGTGCATTGGTAGTATTCGCATCTGGTTATTTAAATCCTGCTAACAACAGCAACGGAACAGGTTTTGGTATTTATGTAGCGCTATCTAACGGTACTGTGTTGCCATTGCCTGTGGTTTCTACTTTCAGACTACAAGCTTTCCATAACTGTGCAGATCCAGTTGCTGACAGTGTAGATGTTTGGTTGATTAACAGAACTACCAACACCAACACACGTTTAATTTCAAACTTTGCCTTTAGAAAAGCCACACCATTTATTGATGCTCCGGCTAACCAAGACATTGCTATTGGTGTAACTTTACCGGGTGCAGCTATTACCGATACTGTTTATGTTGAAAGTATTGGTGGCGTTCCGGGTGGTGTAACTGTTATTGCAGTTGCAAGTGGTGTTTTAGACCCATCAAAATTTGAAAATAATCCATCAGGTAAATCAATAGGTTTTGAAATTATTGGAATTCCAGGTGCAGAAAAATCACCTGAGGCAGGTAAAGTAGCTTTGCAAGTATTTCATGGTGCAAGCGATGCTCCTGCGGTTGATGTAAATGCAAGAGGAGTTGGAACTTTATTCTCTAACTTAGTGTTTAAAGAACCAAGTGAAGGTTATTTAACTGTAGCACCTCAATCTTACACCATTGATATTGCAGCAGCTGGAACTTCAACTGTTGTGGCGTCATACACCGCACCTTTAACCGGATTTGCAGATAGTGCATTGGTTGTATTTGCATCAGGATTTT
>CAZRVA010000184.1:0-4032 GCA_964603255.1 uncultured Chitinophaga sp. | reverse complement strand
CCATGGAAAGGTCCAATTCCGGGCAGGTTAGCAGGTGTAATGATTAGTGGTGAACAAGGAACTGCTATTGCTTACTCAATTGATAAATTACAAGATAGAGGTAATTTCTTTGTTGAGCCGGGCGAGCAGGTATACATGGGTCAGGTAATTGGCGAAAACAACCGTCAGGATGACTTAGTAGTAAACATCACCAAAGAGAAAAAATTAACCAACATGCGTGCTTCTGGTTCTGATGATAAGATGCGTATTGCACCAAAAATTAACATGAGCTTAGAGGAGTGTATGGAGTATATACAAGGTGACGAGTACGTTGAAATTACCCCACAATCGTTGCGTTTACGTAAAATTTACCTAGACGAAAACGAACGTAAGCGTAATAAAAATGCTGTTCAAAGTATAAACTAGTATTTGTTATACCAAACATATTAAAAGGTCGCTTCCACTTTCCGGAAACGGCCTTTTTTATTTGAGTTGCAGTATTATGATTTCCCTAATGTTCTATTTTTCTTTTTATTCGCAGAACTATTTATCCTAATCTATGCTGGTTTCGTACTTCGAGTTGGCAATATTTATTTTAGCCATCATCATTACCTTTTATCTAACGATAAGGCTCTGGCCAATAGAGCACTTCAACAGTATGTCTTTGGTAGAACTAAAAGACTTGAAAAAAAGGTATCTATCTACCTTTAAAACTTCGCTGATAAGTATGCTATTTTTAACGCCAATATTGGTTTGGCTCTCGTATCTACTTATAAAGTTTGTTGTTTTATTCAGGCTGAGCTTTTTGTATGATGTAACCCAACTAATTCTTCCTTCTAATTATTTGATGCTAGGTTTGGCAATACTAATTGGTTTATTTGTATCAACTTCAATTATTACTGCTTTTATAAATAACACCATATTAGCAGATTGGGAAGATTATCTATACTTTGTAAACAAACAGTTTAGGTTTAATGTAGTAACCACTTTTTACTATTTTAAGCGCATTTCAGTTTTTGTTATCATCACTTTGTTTTACTTAATGCTTGACTGGTTTAGTGCATTTGGAAATGAAGAAGTAAAAATAAATACATTTTGGGGTATTGGTACAGCAAAGTATGCATACAACCAAGTTACTGATATTATCGAAATTCATACCGAGTCGATCCAAGATAACGAATCAATTAACTACAAAATTTTCTTCAAAGATGGAACTGTATGGAATGCGCAATTCCAAGGTTTTGACAATTACAAACAGAACAGGCAACTGATTTGGCTTACCAGTGAGCGCAGTGGAGTTCCGGTTAAAGAAGTAACACTAGATTAATAAAAAAGGCCGCTCAAGTGAGCAGCCTTATTTATGTATTTTTAGAACTTGAATTAGCTTAGTGCTTGTTTTAGATCTTCCATTAAATCGGCTAAATCTTCAACACCTACACTTAAACGTAATAAACTATCTACAACACCTGCTTTTTCGCGTTCTTCTTTCGGAATGCTGGCATGAGTCATAGTAGCAGGGTGATTGATTAAACTCTCAACGCCACCTAAACTCTCGGCTAAAGTAAATACCTTAAAGTTTGATGCAATGCGGAAAGTTTCATTTAAATCAGCCCCCTTTAAAACAATAGAAATCATACCACCAAAATCGCGCATTTGTTTTTTGGCAATCTCGTGGTTAGGATGATCAGTAAAGCCCGGCCAGTATACCTTTTCTATTTTAGGATGGTTGCGTAAAAAGTGTGCAATTTCACGTCCGTTTTCGCAGTGCGCCTTCATACGTAAATGCAACGTTTTTAAACCGCGTAATACCAAAAACGAGTCTTGCGGACCAGGAGTTGCACCACAACTGTTATGAATAAATGCCAATTGCTCGTGTATTTTATCATCGTTGCAAATTAAAGCACCCATCACTACATCACTATGTCCGCCAAGGTATTTAGTAACACTGTGCATTACAATATCAGCACCTAAATCTAAAGGATTTTGTAAGTAAGGTGATGCAAAGGTGTTATCAACCGCCAGCATAATATTGTTCTTTTTTGCAATAGCAGCACAAGCAGCAATATCAACAATTTGCATAGTTGGGTTGGTTGGTGTTTCAACCCAAATTAATTTGGTATTGGCATTGATGTAATTGTTGATGTTGTTAGTATCATTCAAATCAATAAAATGAAACTTGATACCGAAGTTGGCAAATACCTTAGTAAACATGCGGTAAGTTCCACCATATAAATCGTTTCCGGTAATAACCTCATCACCCGGGCGTAATAATTTTACAACAGCATCCGTAGCCCCCATACCACTACTAAAGCACAAACCATGCTTTGCATTTTCTAACGCTGCCAAACATTTTTCTAATGCAGTACGTGTAGGATTTTTACCACGGGCATAAGCGTAGCCTTGATGCTTTCCTGGGCTTTCTTGCCAAAATGTACTGGTTTGGTATATCGGAGTCATAACCGCTCCTGTTGATGGATCAGGTTCTTGTCCGGCATGTATAGCTCTTGTGCCGAAACCTAATTTTTCAGTTCCTTTCATGTCAAATAAATTTTAGTGGGGCAAAGATATACTTTGTAGCATCATTAGCCACTTTATGACATAAGTTGATAAAACAACGAGCCATTTAAAGTGTTTTAAATACAATTAACAGCGTGTAATTTAAAATCAATCCAAAATTTATGCACTATTTTGATATTGTAATTGCGAACGAGTATTTTCGCCACACTTTTTAAAAACAACAAGTTATGAACTTTGAATTAACCGAAGAACATTTATCAGTACAACAAGCTGCGCGCGACTTTGCACAAACAGAATTATTACCGGGTGTAATTGAGCGTGATGATAAACAACAATTCCCTGCCGAGCAGATCAAAAAATTAGGCGAGCTAGGATTTTTAGGTATGATGGTTGACCCTAAATACGGAGGATCGGGCATGGATACTGTTTCTTACGTATTGGCAATGGAAGAACTTTCAAAAGTTGATGCATCAGCTTCTGTTGTGGTATCGGTTAATAACTCGCTTGTTTGCTGGGGTTTAGAAAACTACGCAAACGAAGAGCAAAAACAAAAATATTTGGTTCCGATGGCCAGCGGTAAATGCCATGGTGCATTTTTATTAAGCGAGCCTGAAGCAGGTAGTGATGCTACAAGCCAAAGCACCACTGCTATTGATATGGGCGACCATTACTTATTAAACGGTACTAAAAACTGGATTACAAACGGTAGTACTGCAACGTACTACTTAGTAATTGCACAAACAGATGTAGAGAAAAAGCACAAAGGTATTAATGCGTTTATTGTAGAGAAAAGCTGGCCGGGAGTAACCGTTGGTAAAAAAGAAGACAAAATGGGTATTCGTGGTAGCGATACACACTCTATTATGTTCCAAGATGTGAAAGTTCCTAAAGAGAACCGCATTGGCGAAGATGGATTCGGATTTAAATTTGCGATGAAAACCTTAACCGGTGGACGTATAGGTATTGCTGCACAAGCTTTAGGTATTGCAAGTGGTGCTTATGAGTTGGCTTTAGCTTACTCTAAACAACGTAAAGCATTTGGTAAAGAAATTATGCACCACCAAGCTATTCAATTTAAATTAGCTGATATGGCTACACAAATTGAAGCGGCTCGTTTATTAATTATGAAAGCAGCTTGGTTAAAAGATAACGGCATGGATTACAACATGGCAAGCTCTATGGCTAAAGTATTTGCCAGTGAAGTAGCTATGTGGGTGACTACTGAAGCGGTTCAAGTTCATGGTGGTTACGGATTTGTAAAAGAGTACCATGTAGAGCGTTTAATGCGTGATGCTAAAATTACTCAAATTTATGAAGGTACGAGCGAGGTACAACGTATTGTTATTAGCCGCGAGATTTTAAAATAATCGAATAGATTTTATACAGTAAACGTCCACTTCCAATTTTGGGGGAGGACGTTTTTTTTAGATGTTAACCACAGCGAAAAGAGGCTCACAGAAACCGTAGAAGTGCGCAGAAGTTTTTAAAAAAGAATTTAAACCACAACAAGAACAACGAGGAAAAGCTCACAGAAAC
>CAZRVA010000183.1:0-4044 GCA_964603255.1 uncultured Chitinophaga sp. | reverse complement strand
AAGCCAATGTTCGTACCACACAAGCTGCACGTACCAGTTTAAAACAAGCATTAAAAGTATCGTTTACAGGCGGTACGGTAATGGGCTTAGGTGTTGCCGGTTTAGCTGTATTAGGTTTAGGCGGTTTATTTATTGCTTTCTTAAGCATTTTTGCCGATTTAGGCGAAAACACCGTAATCACTTCTATTGAAGTTCTAACAGGTTTTAGTTTAGGTGCAGAATCTATTGCATTATTTGCCCGTGTGGGTGGAGGTATTTATACCAAAGCCGCTGACGTAGGTGCAGATTTAGTAGGAAAAGTAGAAGCAGGTATTCCTGAAGATGATGTGCGTAACCCCGCAACCATTGCAGATAACGTAGGTGATAACGTGGGTGACGTTGCCGGTATGGGTGCCGATTTATTTGGTTCTTATGTGGCTACTATTTTGGCAACAATGGTGCTGGGACAAGAAATTAAAGTTACAGATAATTTTGGTGGCATGTCGCCAATTTTATTACCAATGGTAATTTGCGGTTTAGGAATTTTGTTCTCTATTGTGGGAACTTGGTTTGTAACCATTAAAGACGAAAAATCGAACGTACAAAATGCATTAAATTTAGGTAACTGGTCATCTATGATTTTAACCGTTGTGGCTTCATACTTTATTGTAAACTGGATGTTGCCTGAAACGTTAAACTTACGTGGTTACGAGTTCTCTAAACTAAATGTATTTTTAGCTATTGTAGTAGGTACAGTTGTAGGTGCAATTATGAGTATTGTTACCGAGTACTACACTGCAATGGGTAAAGCTCCGGTATTATCAATCATTCAACAATCATCAACCGGACACGCAACCAATATTATTGGTGGTTTATCTGTAGGTATGAAATCAACCGTAATACCTATTTTAACTTTAGCAGGTGGTATTATGTTATCGTACTACTTTGCCGGTTTATACGGTGTAGCTATTGCTGCTGCTGGTATGATGGCAACAACAGCTATGCAATTAGCCATTGATGCTTTCGGACCTATTGCTGATAACGCAGGTGGTATTGCAGAAATGAGTCAGTTACCTCCTGAAGTGCGTGAGCGTACAGATAATTTGGATGCAGTTGGTAACACTACTGCTGCCACAGGCAAGGGTTTTGCAATTGCTTCGGCTGCATTAACATCGTTGGCATTATTTGCTGCGTTTGTAGGTATTGCTGGTATTGATGCCATTGATATTTACAAAGCAAACGTATTAGCAGGTTTATTTGTGGGTGGTATGATTCCGTTTATTTTCTCTGCTTTATGTATTCAAGCTGTTGGTAAAGCTGCAATGGATATGGTACAAGAAGTTAGACGCCAATTCCGCGATATTCCGGGTATTATGGAATACAAAGCAAAACCAGAATACGAAAAATGCGTAGCAATCTCAACACAAGCTTCTATTCGCGAAATGATGTTGCCGGGTGCAATTGCTTTAATTACTCCTGTAATTGTTGGTTTCTTATTTGGACCAGAAGTATTAGGTGGTTTATTGGCCGGTGTTACCGTAAGTGGTGTGTTGATGGGTATTTTCCAAAGTAACGCTGGTGGCGCTTGGGATAACGCTAAAAAATCATTTGAAAAAGGTGTTGAAATTAATGGCGAGATGTACTACAAAAAATCTGAGCCACATAAAGCTTCAGTAACTGGTGATACCGTTGGTGATCCGTTTAAAGACACTTCTGGACCCTCAATGAATATCTTAATTAAATTAATGTCAATCGTATCTTTAGTAATTGCTCCTTACATTGCTGTTAATGGCGGTGGTGCTGATAAAATGATGATGCATGGCGAAAAAATGGAATGCCATGCAAATATGGATGCCGGTTGCGATATGGATAACGCATCATGCGATATGAAAATGGGCAACTGTGATTTAAGCAAATGCAAAACCATGACCAAAGAAGAGTGTGCTGCTTACTGCGATGAAATGAAATGCACTCCTGAGCAAAAAGAAAAATGCTTAAGCATGTATGGTGCTGATGGAAAATTTGATGAAGCAAAATGCAAAGAAATGTGCGCTGCCGAAATGAAAGGTAAATGCATGGATGGTTGCACCAAAGGTTGTGAGGATGATGAAGCTTGCAAAAAAAGTTGTGATGACAAATGTGTGGAGTCACACAAAAGTTCGGCTAAAAAAGGCGCTTGCTGCGCTGATGGCGAAAAAGACAAAGCTGATTGCAAACATTAATTGATTTTTAAAAATTATACAAAGCCTCGAAGAAAATCTTCGAGGCTTTTTTATTGATATTGATTGATTACTATTCAGACAACCGTACCATCTCCTGAAAATTATCCTACTTTTTCATATTAAATGTTAACAACGAATAACCAATACCGAAGGAAACCCATGGTTTACCTTGGTAAATCCAATCGTACTTAATATTGTTGGTATTTGATAAATAGTCTAGCCCCATAAAAATCCCAATTTGAGCGTTGCCCGCCTCCAGTAAAAAACCCACAGAAGGTGTAAACGCTAATAAATCGACTGTTTTGTTTACTCTACCTTTCGTTGAAGCACTGTCTAAAGTTGCAGTTGAAATCCCAAAGCCAACAATATAATGAAATGAGACTTGCTTGTTAGCATCAATCGTTTGCTTTACTCCGAAAGATGAACCTATAGCCAAGTCTTTTGAAAAATCGAAAGGGTCGAACCTAAGTTTTATAGGTGTTATAATACTACCTACTACAAAATCAATTTGGGTTTGTTTGTATGGTTTAGCTTTAAAATCTAATTGAGCTTTTGTTATAGTGTAATAACTTAAAGAACTAAAATTTGAAGAAATAACTTTCTGATTTAAGTTGGTGAGTGTAAATCTTATGATGTATTGATCACCCTTCAAATCAACAACCATAAACTTAGATTCAGGTGGTGCAATGTACATTGTGGTATCAATTTGTTTACCTAAAATGTTACATTTATAAATCGGACACTCAACAACAAATTCAAAATACCTATTTTGAATTGAAGTTTGGGCTAAAACATTAAAACAAATAAATAAGAAAAAACTATTTAAGGCTAACTTCAACTTCATAGGTTAAAGAGGTTTCTGTTATTTGATTTGATTGTTTTATTGCTTAAATCAAGATTATTCGCAAACTCTGTATTAAACTGAAAATCAAACTCAATTTTAAGATAACCGGTGGAGATATAATCAAAGTAAAATTGCTCAGATAATCCTGATTTGGTTATTATAATCTTTAGGCTTCGCTCTCCTACCTTCTCAATGTTACATTTTACTTGTTTGCTGAAGTCTGTAATTTCTCCCGTACCAATTGTACAAATTGATTTTTCCAATTCACAAGTATTCGGATTGCCCATAGTTAATATGAAAGGAGTGTTTATTTCTGCAAAACTTAAAACTAATATCGTAAAAAATAGCGCGGTAGTTACTTTCATTTTATGTTTTCTAAGCCTGCATCCATTAGAGCTTTTAACTCTTTGTAAAGTTCATCGTGAGAGCCAATTTTAACTGCCTTTATAACACCATTTACTAAAACATAAAATGTTGGATAGGCATTGGTTCTGAAGTATTCAAATTGTTTTCCTTCCATCTTTACCAAATTACTTTCTAATTGGTATTTTTTAATATAGTTTTTTAATTGGGGTTGTTTGTTTTTGTCTAAATCAAATGGGTTAACAGAGTAAATTTCTACCGCCTTATTATTTTTATACTCTTTGTGAAGTTTATTTATTGTTGGGTAAGACAATACGCATCCATAGCAAGCCATGTACCAAAAATCCAATAGAATAACCTTGTTTTTCGTATCTAATAATTTAACTTTATTATCAAACAAATTACTTACTGCGAAAGCAACAATTGTATCTCCTTCAATACTGGCTGGTTCAAAAGGAGGGTTCAAAATGCTATCAAAAGTTACATCCTTGTAGGTGGCTATTTTATTAATAAGCAGCCTATCATCAAAACGATTATTAATTAAAATATTCTTTGCAAACACACCTGTATATATCGTATCAACACCATCAAACGCAACAAAATTTTCGAATCCTACTAAAAAACTATCCACTTTGT
>CAZRVA010000182.1:0-4091 GCA_964603255.1 uncultured Chitinophaga sp. | reverse complement strand
TAAAAAGGGAGAATAAACGCTATGTGATTTAACCTCGGTGTTTATATCAGTTATGCCTTCGGCATTGGGGTTTAACCACGGTGAACACAACGGAAGCACAACGGGCACAGCGGTGGGAGAATTGAACCACGCACAGAGTTTGATTTGCAGTTTTGGGGCTCACAGAATCCACAGAAACCACGGAAGGGCAAGGGAAAGTTCATAGCGAAGAGCAGAAGGGGTTGAACCATAGGGGCACGGAGGTTAAGCCTTCGGCATTGGGAGTTTAATTGACCGCTAAGTCGGCAATGGCGTAAAGGAACGCAATGTTTTTAGTTAAACGCAAAGGTGCATATGACGGAGAGGTTATACCGCAAATATTTCTGTGAAGTCTGTGAGAGATAATATGAATTTACGAAACACTGTTAGAGTTTATAACCGCATACAGGATTTGAACAACAGTAATTTTATTTTAACTTTTTTATACTTCGGTTTTGTACCAAACTTTTCATTTGGTTGATGGCAATTTGGTTTAGTTGTTTTAGTCTTTCAGGTTGTTGCAATCCTTGCGCAATCAAAACAGCATTTATACTTTCTAAGTTAGAAAGCACCACCAATTGTTAAATGCTTGCATCGTCTCTAATATTTCCTTTAGCTTCAGGGGTTTCAGCTCTCCATTGTTTCGCTGTCATTCCAAATAACGCTACATTAAGCAAATCGGCTTCATTGGCGTACACAAAACTAATTTGTGCTTTGCTTAATTCTTTTGGTATTAGGTTATCTTTTATGGCATCAGTATGAATGTGGTAGTTAACTTTAGCAAGGTGCCGTTGATAGTTCCACTCCAATTTCAATCTGCTGTTTTCATCTTCTTTTAGTCGTTGAAATTCTTTAATAAGATACAATTTAAACGGAGCACTAATGGCCGAACCAAATTCGAAGGCGATATCCTTGTGTGCGTATGTTCCACCATATTTCCCTTTTTTAACAATAAAACCTATTGCATTTGTTTTTTCAATCCATTCAGAAACGCTTAAAACAAAAGAGTTTAATCCTGCTTGCATTTTAAAGTGGTCGAATTCGACCACTTTAAAATTGGGGTTATACATTTGTTCCCAAGTTCCTAAAAACTCAAGCGTATATCTGTTTCTAATCTAGTTTTTTATAATATCTGCAGCTCGACTTTCATTGTCTTTGGCATTTGCCATATCCGTTATACAGATATAATCATTTTCGTTTTCGGTTATTATCTGTACTTCTGTATTTTGAACAAGTAACTTTTCTTTTTTTGCCATGGTTATAGTGTTTTCAAATGATAAGGCTCAATCTAATGTAAATAGGCGCATAAATTGATTTTGATGTTGATTGGGGTTTAAATACAACATCAAATAAAGAAATTATGGGTATATAAACAAATTTTAAGTTTTGGCTCACAGAAACCGCGTAAGGGCACGGAAAAGTTCATAGCGAAGGCGCAAAGGGATTTGAACCACAGGGGCACAGGGACACAGAGGTTATGCCTTCGGCATTAGGAGATAAGTAAGGTGAGCACAACGCGAACAAGGAGGTTGGGAGAGTTAAACCCTAGCAGTGGTTGAGTTTAAAAAACTTCTGTGAACTTCCGTAGCTTTTGTGAGAGACTCTTCCTAGTGTTCCTGGTGAAAAAACTTAGTGCCTTTGGTGGTAAATTCTACAGATGGGTTAAATCAATAGGGGAGAGCTTGTTAATTTTTGTCTAATTTTTATAATTGTAAAATTACAGTACAATTATTTAAACTCAAATTGCGTTATATTCACACCAAATTACAAACCTGTAAACCTTAACCTAATTGTGAAACAACTACTTATTATGTTGTTGTTGTGCTTTTTTGTTTATCAAGTTAAAGCGCAGCAACCTGCAAGCCTAAAGGGTACATTGCAAGATACCACAGATTTTAAATCGGTAGCTTATGCCGGTGTAATGGTCATCAACCCAACCGATTCAACCCTAATAAAATACACACATGCCACCGATAAAGGCGCATTTGTGTTAACAAATTTACCGCCTATTAAAGTACGTTTATTAATTACTCGCCCCGGCTTTGCCGATTACGAAGACTACATTGTACTTAAAGAAGACGAAGCAATGGATGTTGGCTTTATTAATATGCTTAGTAAAACAACATTATTAAAAGAGGTAATTATTAAAGACAGAATTGAAGCCATTAGAATTAAGGGTGATACCACTGAGTTTTTGGTGGATAGTTTTTTAACCAATAAAAATGCTAACGTAGAAGACTTGATGAAACGTTTGCCCGGCATACAAGTTGACAAAGACGGGAAAATTACGGCTCAAGGAAAAGAAGTAAAAAAGGTATTAGTTGATGGTGAAGAGTTTTTTGGTGATGACCCAACAATTGCCACTAAAAATTTAAAAGCAACTCAGGTAGAGAGCGTGCAGGTGTTTGATAAAAAAAGTGACCAGGCAACCATTTCGGGCATTGATGATGGTATAAAAGAAAAAACAATAAACCTAAAACTTAAAGAGGAAGCCAAGAAGGGATATTTTGGTAAAGCAAGTGGTGGTTTAGGAACCGATAGCCGATATGAACATGATGCGATGTTTAACCGCTTTAATAAAAAGCAAAAAATATCGGCTTATGGTGCGATGAGCAATACCAACAAAACAGGGCTAAATTGGGAAGACCAGCAAAAGTTTGGAGGCTCTGATGGGTTTGATTATTACAGCGATGATGATGGTACAAGCTACATGACATATAGTAACAGCGATGATGGATTTTATGGAGTTGGTATTCCGCAAACTTGGTATTTAGGAGCGCATTACAGTGATAAGAAGAAAAACGATAAACACGCCTATTCGTTTAATGCTTCGCATAAGGAAATGACCGTGCGTGGTTTTGATGATAATTTTACCCAATACATTTTACCTGATACCTTTTATTTTAACCGCGATAGAAACGACATGAGTAATTTTAGAAAAGGTAATAACTTTTCTACCAATTACAATTTAGCCATCGACTCGTTTACTACCTTAAAAATAAAACTAAATACTTCGCAAAGTGAATACAGTAGGTTAAATGTTTACCAATCGGAAAATAGAAATGCACTAAGAAGTTTAGTAAACTCAAACCGAAGAACACAAAGCACTGATGGGCAAAGAGAAGAGTTGAGCAGCAGCATCAACTTAATAAAAAAGTTCAGACTTACAGGTAGAAGTTTATCAGTTGGTTTTACGCAACGTTACAGCACTTTTGATGATGATGGTTTTTTAAGTTCGGACATCCGTTTTTACAGCAACGATTCAACCTTTACATCAACCCTTATAGATCAGAAGAAATTAAATACAGGTAGAACAGAAAACTATTCGGGAAACATTACTTACACTGAACCATTAGGTAAAAAGTTTTTTGTGATATCAGACTACGCCATCAACTTTAACCAAGACAAAAACAAACTGAGTACATTGGCCAAATCTGGCGGATCTGACTATAATTTATTGGTTGATACGTTGAGCAATGATTTCTTGTATAAAAATGTTGTAAATCGAGGTGGGCTTTCGCTTAAATATCAATACAAAAAAATAACATCAAGTATTGGTGGTAGAATTTCGCAAACAGATTTAAGTCAAAATAACCGCGTAACAGATAGTGCAAGAGCACAGTTGTTTGTTAATTATTTTCCGGCTGCACGTTTCAATTATAAAATCGGTACTAGTTCTTCGTTTGAGGTTAGTTATAATGGTCGCACACGTCAACCAAGTTTATCACAAATTCAACCCCTGGTTAACAATACTAATCCATTAGATATTTATGTGGGCAATACTAGTTTGGTACAAAGTTTTTCAAATAGTTATGAGGCACGTTACAACTCATACAAACCATTGAAAGGTTCAGGTATTTGGAGTAGTTTAAGATATAGCAACACGTATAATGATTTTGCTCAAAAAAGTAATGTAACTGCAGAAGGTAAAAGAACGTATCAAACCGTAAATGTTGACGGGAATTATTCTTTAAATGGAAGTTTTTATCATTATTTCAGTACCAAAAAATATGGGTTTTCATTTAATAACAATGTGAGTTTTTCACAATCAAGAAATGTGAATATTGTTAATG
>CAZRVA010000181.1:2405-4129 GCA_964603255.1 uncultured Chitinophaga sp. | reverse complement strand
TGTTTTCTTTGTTAAACTCGGTTACTTTAAACTCAACTACTTCGTCTTCTTTAACAGTAGTTTTGTCTTCGCGTTGTAATTGTTTAATTGGAGCGTAACCTTCTACACCGTAAGGTAAAGCAATTGTTGCACTCTTATCTTCAATTTTCAACACAGTACCTTCGTGTACCGAACCAACAGTGAAGATGGTTTCGAAAGTATCCCAAGGGTTTTCGTCAAGTTGTTTATGACCTAGACTTAATCTGCGGTTTTCTAAATCAACTTCTAACACCATTACGTCTAACTCTTGATCTTTCTTCACGAACTCAGCAGGATGTTTGATTTTCTTGGTCCAGCTTAAGTCACTTACGTGAACTAAACCATCAACACCTTCTTCTAACTCAACGAATAAACCGTAGTTAGTCATGTTACGAACAACACCTTTGTGGCGTGAACCAACAGGGTATTTCTCGTTAATGTTAACCCAAGGATCAGCTTTTAATTGTTTGATACCAAGAGACATTTTACGCTCTTCTTTTTCAAGCGTTAAAATAACTGCTTCTACTTCGTCACCTAACTTCATAAAATCTTGAGGTGAGCGTAAGTGTTGGCTCCAGCTCATTTCACTAACGTGGATTAAACCTTCAACACCAGGAGCAATTTCAAGGAATGCACCGTAATCAGCGATGTTTACGATTTTACCTTTAACAGTAGCACCAACTACAAGAGTTTCTGCTAAACTATCCCAAGGGTGAGAAGAAAGTTGTTTCAAGCCTAAGCTGATGCGTTTTTTCTCATCATCAAAATCTAAAACAACCACGTTAATTTTCTGATCCATTTTCAATACCTCTTCAGGGTGGTTGATACGACCCCATGAGATATCAGTAATGTGTAATAAACCATCAACACCACCTAAATCGATAAACACACCAAATGAAGTCATGTTTTTAACAGTACCTTCTAATACTTGGCCTTTTTCTAATTTAGATAAGATGTCTGATTTTTGTTTTTCAATATCCTCTTCAATTAACACCTTGTGCGAGATAACCACGTTTTTAAATTGGTGGTTAACTTTTACCACTTTAAATGGCATGGTTTGACCAACATAAACATCGTAATCTTTAATTGGTTTGGTGTCAATTTGAGAGCCTGGTAAAAACGTATCGATACCGAATAATTCTACAACTAAACCACCTTTTGTACGGGTTTTAACGTAGCCATTAACGATTTCATCGTTTTCAAAACATTTCATAATGTTGTCCCATGCGCGCTCGCTCATGGCTTTTTTGCGTGATAACACAAGTTGACCTAATGCGTCTTCTTTGTTTTCAAGCAAAACTTCTACTACATCGCCTACTTTTAATTCAGGCATGTCGCGGAATTCTGTTTTAGCAATCAAACCATCAGATTTGAAGCCAATGTTAAGTACCACTTCTTTTTCGGTAAAACCTACAACGGTACCTTTAACAATTTCTTTCTCAGCAATAGTGCTAAGAGTTTGCTCATAAAGATTTTCAAGAGTTGCTCTCTCATCTTTAGAATAGTTGCCGAAACCGGCTTTGTCCATGCTCCAGTCAAAGTCTGCGCTTGGCGTTTCGAATTGAATGTTGTTGTTTTTTGTCAATTAATTAATTCTCCTTTCGCTTAAAAAAGCGGTCAAAGGTAATGAAATTATGCTTATTGCAAATATTTTTTGCGAATTAATTTTCAGCCTTTTACAAGCTATCAAGTGGTGTGTAGGTGTA
>CAZRVA010000181.1:0-2395 GCA_964603255.1 uncultured Chitinophaga sp. | reverse complement strand
GTAACATTGCCTTCTTCAACCCACGGCTGTTTGATAAGTAGCTGATGGTAATCTTTTTGGAAAGTAGAAGGGAAATGATAAGTGCGTTTTAAAATGGTAAAGTCAAGGCTATCTGTTTTGATGTTGTTTTTAGTAGCCCAAAACCACAATACTTTTTCTAACTCTTTGGGATTAGGAATGGTACCGCTGCAAACAGAGTTAAAAGTGTATTTACTCCATGCCAAATTCATATTCATGTTCATACAATAGCCAGCTTCATTAAAAAATGGTAGCCATAATGTATCTCCGTTAGGTTGTTTTTGTACCACGGCAAACACTGTTTTTGAACCACTTAAGCTATGGTCTAAAAACACACCTCTGGCATTTAAACCAAAAAGGGTTCTGAACAAATTAGATGGTTTAAGGCTGTAGTCAGAAATATCTTTTCTTATGGCATAAAATTTTTTAAGTTCAACAATTGTTACTCCGCCTTTTATACGAGAATAAAAATGGTAACTGCTGTAAAATGTTTGTACAGAAAATAAACCAACGCAAAAAATACCCAACATGCCAAATCTAATTTTATCATTAATAAAGATTTGAGGTGCTTGTTCAGGATTTTGTAATTGTATAACTTCTTCAAGCAAAAAATCTATAAACAAACGAATCAACTCGAAGTGTAAAAATAATGCAATCAACCTTCCAAGTGTGGTTAATTTTAAACCTGCTTGAGCGGCTAACCAATTGTTATCGAATTCGGTTTGATTAATGATGATATTGTTTTGGGTATGATGATGAACAACGGCATTATTATTTAACCCTAAAATTAACCTGGCAAAAGCATTTTGTTTTGGGTTATTTGGGTTGATGGTTATTTCAACCGATTTCATTTTAAACCTTTGCCAAAATTTATCGTTTACAAAGAGCAGGTAAAATGGAATAGGTCCGAAACACAATAACGGGAAAGGAAAAATACTTGCAATAACCAAATGAAAAATAACACCAACCCATGCGGCATATGGCCTTATTTTTTTGAAGAATAATGCGAATATCAACCCAAACTCCCAAATAATAGTAATGTAATTAGCTGCTACATGTGCCCATTGCCAATTTAAATAAAATGTTATTCCGTGCCATTTGTTGTGCGGCATGACCGATGGAATCCAAAGTCCTAAACCTTTGTTCCACATGGGTGAATATATTTTAGTAAGGCTACTTGCCCAATACATCAAACCTAAAGAAACAAAAAGTGCAGCCAAATAATTCCAATAAGAGGTTTTGTTTGATGGGCGTTGTCCGTATTTAATGGTATGTAAAATGTTATCAATACTAAAACTTTTTTTGGCAGGCATGATGATAAGTAGAAAACTTCCTATTCGCAATAAATCATCATTAAAAGAACCACACCCTGAGTTGCTAAACGAAAAAGCGGTTATTACCACAAAGAGGTAATTAATGATGGCCATTATTCGGGTTTGCCATCCAAGCATCAACCCAAAAACTACAACAACCCAAATACTCAAAAATAATTTTGCCGGAAACGGATTGAGGGCAATATGCGGTATGGTATTAAAAATTAGTGGACGATAATGGTATACATATCCTATTAATACCAGTAAAAACAAAGAAAATGAAATCCTGAAAATAGCAAAACCACTAGTACTAACAGGAGTATCGTATTGTTTTAACCAGTTAATGATGCGATTCATTTTTTGATTGTAATTGTGTAATGGTAAATGCAGCCCATAAAAATAATGTTATAATGGGTGAATGCAAATAACGATTAACTTTTGAAACCAAAACATGATCTAAGCTTGTTGATTGTATAAAGATTGCAATGTACAAAACCACTGTAATGGCCAAATGAAGCCAAAATGTAAAGTACGTGAGGTTTGGTTGTTTAAAAGCAAAATGAATGAGTATGGAAGGCAAGGCAATAAAACATAAACTGTACACCAAGGCTTTTAACCAGAAAAAAGTATGGGTAAATAAAGTTGCAATTCGGGTTGATGAAAGATGTTCTGGAGATAAAAATAATGCTGCTGGTGTATTGCGGTAATCAGGCGTAATTTCATCTTTTAGCATACTAAGTGCCAGTATCAGAATAAAAATTGCGGCTGCATACCACTTATTTGTTTTCATTTACAGCTTGTAGTTTTGATTGTTTACCTGCCCACCACATCCATAGTAAAAATATGATACCATATACCAAAAATATAAATATGTATCGGTGAAAAAGCTCGAAGTATGGTGATTTTGCCTCTGCCATTAGGGTGAGTATAAAGTTACGAAGAATATTTACAGCATGTATAGCAAGGCATCCGGCAGGGATAAACCATAGTTTAGATTTAAATTTTCCAGGATAACAAATGATAAAAATGCTAAACAAAACCAATAATTCCAATCCGTTACAAGA
>CAZRVA010000180.1:0-4289 GCA_964603255.1 uncultured Chitinophaga sp. | reverse complement strand
GTGCAAATAGATAATTTTCTTTATCAATACTCTTACATCACCTTGTGTGTACTTACCTTTTTATATTTTATGGTGTTGTATTTTGGTATAGCCCCAATATTTAATGGTGTTTGTAATCTATTGCACTCAAAAAAAATACTGCATAAAATAGTGCTTAAGGAGGTTACTAAAAAGCAAATATTGTTTGAAATCAAACACTCCTTAAAATCAATATTCATTTTTGGCACTTCTATTATACCTATTATTTATTTAATCCGCTTAGGTGTTATTACTTTTTTGCCCAATACTATTTTTAATGTTTTGTTGGGTTTGGTTATTTTAAACCTTTGGAATGAGGTTCACTTTTTTATTGTTCATCGCATCATGCATTTGCCGTTTTTTATGAAAAACGTGCATTACATACATCACCAATCTAAGGTACCCACTGTATACTCGGTTTTTAGTTTTCATTGGTTGGAGGCATTGTTGCTTAGCACTGTTCCTTTAACCATTGTATTTTTTGTGCCTCTTTCGCCTATATCAATTGCCCTTTATCCAATAATTAGCATATTACTCAATTTTTCGGGTCATTGTAATTACCGTTTTGGTAATGGTACCGGAAAACCTTGGTATCTTTTTGGTACACATCATAACGAACATCATTATAAAAACAGAAAAAACTACGGTTTCCTATCACCCATTTTAGACTATTTAACATCGAAACAAAAATGAAAGAAGTATTTATTACCAGCGCTGGTATATTTCTGCCTAATAATCCTATTTCGAACCAAGAAATGGAAGATTATTTGGGTAAAGTATATGGAAAAGAAAGCACGCTAAAGGCTAAAATTTTAAAGCAAAATGGTATTAAAAACAGGCATTATGCCTTAGATAAAGAACAAAAAAGTACGCACTCAAATGCAGAGCTGGCTGTTAAAGCCATAGAAGCAGCAATTGCCAGAAGCGAATTACGCTCGAAAGAAATTACACTCTTAAGTACCGGAACTACACAAGGCGATTTACCAATACCGGGGTTTGCAAGTATGGTTCATGCCAAACTTGATTTTAACAGATGCGAAGTGGCCAGTTTTCAGAGCGTGTGTGCCAGTGGGATGATGGCATTAAAAAATGCCTTTGCCCAAATAAAAAGCAACGAAAAAGAAAATGCAGTTTGCGTAGGAAGTGAGTTTGCAAGTAGGTTGTTTAAAGCATCAAGGTTTGAAGCCCAACAAATAAAATCGTTGCCTTTTGATACGGAGTTTTTAAGGTGGATGCTATCGGATGGTGCGGGTGCATTTGTGTTAGAAAACAAAAAAAGTCAAAAGCAAATTTCGTTAAAAATAGAGTGGATAGAAATTAAGTCGCATGCCAACGAATTTCCGGTTTGCATGTACACAGGCAAAACCGATAATAAAAACGAAAATGAACCAACCTGGCTTGATTTTCCGAGTTATGAGGAGGCATCGAAAGCCGGTGCCATAAATTTACAACAAGATGTTAGGCTGCTTGACAAGGTGGTTCAAACCGGAGTTGCGCATTATTTTGAGCTGATAGACGAAGGAAAAATTAAAAAAGATAACATCGATTGGCTTTGCTGTCATTATTCGTCAGAGGTATTTAAAAAGCCTATTCAGGATTTAATGGAAAAAGGTGGAGGAGCCATTGCAGAAGAAAAGTGGTTTAATAACCTTACCACAAAAGGCAATACAGGTTCTGCTTCTATTTTTATTATGTTGGAGGAATTGATGTACTCGGGTAAGCTAAAACAAGGTGATACCATTTTATGTATGGTACCGGAAAGCGGAAGGTTTATTACTTCGTTCATGCAATTAAAAGTAGAGGCTCCTGATGTAAAATCTGAGATTCAATTTCCATACAGAAAAGTAGAAACACCTGAATTGGTTGTGAACAAAACCGAAACATCAGAATGGCTAATAAGACAACTGGCTCAGATTTGGATTGACTTTGAAACAGATTTATTAAAAGTACCTATTATAACTAAAATACATGCCGGAAAACTAAGCTTGGCTGATTATAAATTGTTGTTACACGACCTACGTCAACAAGTAATTGATGGCTCTCAGTGGATTTCGAGGGCAGCATCAAATATTGACATTGAATTGTTTGATTTGCGTTCGGCATTTATAAAACATACCGCTGCCGAGCATAAAGACTATCAAATGCTGGAGCGCAATTTTGTAAATTTAGGTGAACAGCTATCGGCTATTCAAACCAACGAAAAAAATATTGGAAGTTTGGCTTTATCATCTTTTATGTTTCAGCAAGCAAGCAAACCAAACCCGGTAGATTTATTAGGTGCAATGTTTATTATTGAAGGTATTGGAAAACGATTGGCCAGCTATTGGGGGTTGATGATTAAAGAACAATTGCACCTGAATGATGATCAGGTTTCGTTTTTTACTTACCATGGCGTAGCTGATGAAAACCATTTCCATAAATTAGAAGAAGCATTGAACCACCCAAGTATGAATTTTGAAATTGCTAAAAGAATAGCTAAAACTGCTAAAACGACAGCAAAACTATACCGCATTCAACTTGAAGAAATTGGTAATTATTAACCCTCCTAACCCACATGCAAAATGACAGAGAATAAACAAAATACTTTTAATGAGCACGATGAAAGAGACCCCAATCCTTGGTTGGCCATGTATCTTGATTTGAGTATTCCGCTTAACGATACCACTAAGCTTAGCTTAATGCGAGATAATGATTCAAAAGCAGCTAAGTACCTGTTGCCTTTAATTAAAGTTGTATCCAAAATTTTGATGTTTTTGATACATGTTTTTAAGTTCTTCTTTCCAAAGCTCATTAATTCATCAAAAATATTACACCGGATATTGTCTTGGGGGTTAAAATACTTTGTTAGTAAAGATGCCAATTTGCTCATCTTCCGTCATTTTCATGTGGGTAGTGAAATCATGGAATTTATAGCGCAAAACATCGAAAACGTAGACATCAAAACAAGTCCGTTAAAGCCTTATGATTTTGAAGATGTAAAAGATGATTTGTTTTTAAAACACGATTTAAACTTATACAACTTTGTAATCAAACTCAACAAACAACTAAAAGAAAAAAACATTTCAATTGTTGGGAAAAAGCCACTTAACTTGGACATGATAACCTTAGACCAATTCAACCATATTTCGTTTCCAAACAGGTGGACAAACGTATTGGATTTAAGATCGGCTATAGAGCTATTTACTCCGTTTTACCAATTGTTTTTAACCGCTAATGATTTTGTACGCGCATCTAACTCGTTGCAATTAGATGAAACCATCGCTATATATACCTCTCAAATACTTGGCACACCCGGACATTTAGGATTGGTAAACAACAAGCACCCAATGGTACCGGAAACTACTTATAGTGCTGCTTACAGATTGGTGTTACATGGATTGGCAGCAGAAACTTTACACGAAATTTTAGTGAACATCAAACTACAAAAAAATAAAGATGGCATTATGACTCCGCACTAGTAAAACAGAATGCACCAAATAGTTTTTTAAAGGGCAATAAATCTGTTAACAATAACGCAACCTACAATTTTTATTATTGCCAAAGTTTTATAATCAAACCCCAATACATGAAAAAACGTTGTGTTGTAGCAATTGCCTTTTTGTTGCTTACACCCATTTTGTTTGCACAAAGCGTAAACTTAGGCACGTGGAATATTATTGGTTTACAATATAACCACAATCCCCGCCTAACATTTTTTGGTGAAGCACAATTGCGCTCGTTAAAGTTTTATGATGATTTTCATTACTACGAATACAAAGCCGGAGTGATGTATAAAGCCGCCAAAGATTTTAGAGTGGGTATTGCTGCCGGAAGTTACCAAACTTATAAAGAAGGTGGCGATTTTGTATTGCCCAAAAACAGTGATGAATTTAGGTTGTGGCCACAAGCCATTTTAACGCAAAACATTGGGCCAATAAAAGTGGAACAGCGTTACCGTGCCGAAATGCGCTTTACACAAAATGGCTACCGCAACCGTTTTCGTTATAGGTTGGGTTTGACTTATGCTTTTGGTAAACCTAAAGATAATGTAAAACCATTTTTTGTGGGGTTGAGTAATGAACTGTTTTTTACCAATAACGAACCCTATTTTGAGCGGAACAGACTTTTGGTTTCGTTTGGATTTAAGCCCAACAAAACATCAACCATACATATTGGATACCTACACCAGTTTGATTATAAAATAACAGACGAAACCGGTATGGATTTTTTTCAGATAGGTTATCTGTTTGAACTTGGAAATACTTTTAAATAGGCTTTTATATGCCTTAATA
>CAZRVA010000179.1:0-4390 GCA_964603255.1 uncultured Chitinophaga sp. | reverse complement strand
TAGGCACTTTCTTTTTTATGGAGTTTATGGCCTGGTTTTCGCACAAATTTGTGATGCATGGTTTTTTGTGGTACTTGCACAAAGATCACCATCAGGTGGAGCCCGGATTTTTTGAAAAAAACGATGCTTTCTTTTTAATTTATGCCATACCAAGCGCCTATTGTTACATGACAGGTTTAATGGCAGGTGGCGATTTTAGGTTGTACATTGGTATTGGAATTTCGTTGTATGGATTAGCTTATTTTATGGTGCATGATATCATCATTCATCAACGCTTTAAAGTATTTACACATTGGAATAACAGGTATGTTAGGGCTATTAGAAGAGCGCACAAAATGCACCACAAGCATTTGGGTAAAGAGCATGGCGAAAATTTTGGTATGTTAATCGTTCCGTTAAAGTATTGGAAAGACCCTAACACCAGTAAATAAACTTATTATGACATTGTACGCATGGTTAATGGTGGCCTCTTTTGCAGGACCATTTTTTTTGAGTTTTGATAAAAAAGTAGCTTTTTATAAAAGTTGGTTGCCATTGTTTGCGGGCATATTTTTAAATGGTTTGATTTTTATTTTGTGGGATGGATGGTTTGCCAGAACCGGAGTTTGGGGTTTTAACAACGATTATGTTTGGTCGCTAAGGTTAAATGATTTACCGCTAGAAGAATGGTCGTTCTTTTTTGTGGTGCCTTATGCCAGTGTATTTATTTACGCCTGTTTAAAAGCCTACATTAAAACAGAACCTTTTGCCAAATACAAACACAATATTACTTTATTGTTTTTGGTGCTTACTTTTATGTTGGCGCTTTTTAACTCTGATAAAACGTACACATTTTACAATTGCTTAATTGCATCGGTGCTTTTATTAATTCATTACCTGTTTATAAAAAGCAGTTGGATGGGTTACTTTTGGTTGGCTTATTTGGTGCACCTAATTCCATTTTTTATTGTAAACGGTGTGCTTACCGGAGCTGTTACTCCTGAGCCTGTTGTATGGTATAATAATGCCGAAATTTTAGGCATTCGTTTATATACTATTCCGGCAGAGGATACTGTTTATGCTTTAACTTGTTTGTTGCTTCCTATTACCGTAATGGAATTTATACAATCTAAAACTGCAAGTAAATAGGCATGATTGGTGTTGCTGTTTTAAACTGAACCAATATAATAATTAGTACGGTAAATCCTGCAACATACACCCATAAAGGTATATTGTTAATCTTGGCAATTATATCATCAGCTAGTGTGTCTCTTAAGCTGTGCAATAAATACCCAAAAACTATCATGCCAATTACAGGGGCATAATTCTGGTAAATTTGTGGTATGATTTCGAGGTTAAAATTGTGCGTAATTTGATACATCATATCAACCGCAACGCCTATGTTTTCGGCTTTAAAAAATATCCAGGCAAAGCACACAAAATGAAAGGTGATAAACACCCCTAAATGTTTTTGTAAAACACCTGGAATAAAGTTAAAAGCATTTTTCATATACGTCATTCTTAACTTATCTAATGCCAGGGCAACTCCGTGCAACGCACCCCAAATAACAAACGTAAAATTAGCTCCGTGCCACAAACCTCCAATAAGCATGGTAATAAATAAATTAATGTACTGACGCACTTTTCCCAGCCGGTTTCCGCCAAGTGGAATGTATAAATAATCGCGAAGCCAACTGCTTAAACTAATGTGCCACCTGCGCCAAAATTCAGTAATGTTTTTACTTTGGTAAGGCGATAAAAAATTAATGTTAATATCAAATCCTAGCCATTTACCTAAGCCGATAGCCATATCGCTGTAGCCACTAAAATCGCAGTAAATTACCAATGCGTAACCATATATAGCCAACACACTTTCTACACCGCTATAACGCATAGGTGCATCAAATACATGTTGTACCAGGTTAACGTAAATAAAGTCGCTTATAATTACTTTTTTAATTAACCCTGATGCAATAAGGTAAGCGCCTTTTGCCAACTGTGTATTGTTAACTAAGTATGGTTTGTGTATTTGCGGAATAAAATCAGATGCGCGAACAATTGGTCCCATTACCAACTTGGGGAAGAAAGACAAGAAGAACAAATAATCCCAGAAACTACGCACCGGTTTAAACTCACCGCGATAAACATCAACGGTATAACTAATGTTTTCGAACGTATAAAACGATATACCAATGGGTAACAATAAACTTAAAGGCGTGATGTTGGTAAAACCTAAATCATTACTTATGCCAATAAAAAAATCGGTGTACTTAAAGTAAAATAGTAAACCTAAATTTATGATGATACTGAAAGTAAGTATTATTTTTTTTTGTACTTGATTCGTGGTTTTGTATATAAGGTTTGATAAATTAAAATCAACCACAGCCGCAATAATTACCAACCCAACATAATAGCCGCAAGCCTTATAAAAAAAGTATAACGAAAAAATCGTAAACACCATGGTACGCAGTTTGGTATTTTTGTGTAACAACAAATACGCACCCATAAATGCCAATAAAAAATACATGAAAAACCCGGTATTAAACAGTATGGGTTCATCAGGATTATAAAGTAGTTGAGCTATTAATTTATCTAAAAAACTACTCATTTGTTTATTACATATTTTTTAAGTGCATCAAACAATAGCATACCTTGTAACTCATAACCACCTTTACTAAAATGAATATGATCTTTTGCTGCATAGCCTGTGTTTACCCAATTTCGCATGCTTCTATCTCCACCCATGGCTCGGTATAAATCCCAGCACATGATGTTTTCCTTGTTGCAAAAATTAAGCATAGTTTGTCTTAATACTTCTACTTTTGGGTTGCTTACATAAGCCACAGTTCTGCGTGTTCTCCATTTGCCTTTTACTTTTTTACGTGTAGTTACCGACTTACGTATATAGTTATCAGCAGGAGTAGTAAATATTACTTTAGCATTACCAGTTTCTTTTAATTTGTAATTAAAGTTTTCTAACTGTATGTAAAAACTATCGGTAGCTATATCACTCACACTTTCGTTGGTACCCATCGATACAATAATTAAATCGGGTTGTAAAGATTTAAGTTGATCGAAGAATAAGTTTGAGTTGTTGTAGTTATTAAATGTTGCACCATTCGCACCAATGGTGTAATAAAGTATACCGGGATTTCCGTTGCTGGATACAACTCCATTAAGCGTAACGTTGCTTTTAGTGTTGATGTGAAAACTTGTACCTAGCGGTTTATTATAACTGGTTATATAAAAGTTTGATGATTGTTGTGTACTGTAGTTGTTCGTTTCGTAATCGTGGTTAATGCTCAATGCATTATCATCCTGCGATTGAAAAAGCATACTTACATATTGTGGCAACGTATCTTTTTTAACATTAAAAACCACCATACTACCTGCAGGAATTTGAGCGTTGTAAGCCGCAATGCCAACATCGCAGGCCGTTTTACATTTGGTAATTTTATTGGCTATAAATGGCGCAGCAGCAACGGTACTAAATGTAGGCGGACCATTGGTCTTTATTTGTCGGTATGGAAAAAGTAAACCTACACCGGCATTGCCATATTGCTCTTGTAATAAGTTGCGCAGTTTGCCACTAAACCAATCTGCCTGTATGTGCGAATCGCCAATATGCACAATTTTAAATACTTTATTGTAGGTATCAACAGTAACCGTTTGAGGCTGATAAATAACGTTATCATCATGCATCAGAACAGGTTGTGCAAACGCAACCACTTGCATTAAAAGTATACTAACGATTAGGATAAGCTTGTTCATATTCATTAAGTATTGCGTTGCCAATTAATCGTCCAATTTTTGCCGAACCACTTTGGTTAAAATGCGTGTAATCACTTCCGGCTAGTATTGGTTTTTTTTCGGCCCATGTTTTCATGCTGTTGTATCCGCCCATGGCTTCATACAAATTAAAAAATGCGCAGCCGTATTTTTGTGCAGCAGCTTGTTGTGCTTTGAGTAAGTTTTCAACTCCATCTCCGGTTCGGTATTCACCATTAATTTTAAAGGCTTTATCGGCAGTGCTTACAATTAAAATACTGGTGCGTGGAAATGCTTTGCGCAAATGCTTTAAACTTTTTTCCAACTGTTTTTGGTAATAATTAAAGTTAGTAATGCTATCGCTGTACAATAAATTTGGTCCGTAGTGTAAAACCAATAAATCGTATGGGCGTATTGAGTCTATTAACTTTAACATTTTTGAGTTAAGTCTTGTTAACTCAGTTCCACTTGTCCCCCTAAATGATAGGTTATCTAAAATTACCCCGGTTTTACTTTCTGATGCAAATCCAAAAATAGGAGTAGTGCTTTGGTTTGTATTTAATGTAATAGCTTTTAGGTTTGAATCTGAATTAAGTTTGGCAACATTAAACATGGCATTACCTGCTAACTTAATATCTTGATT
>CAZRVA010000178.1:0-4400 GCA_964603255.1 uncultured Chitinophaga sp. | reverse complement strand
GGCTTTAGTAGCCACTTTCATACCAATATATCCTGCAGTTGCAGAAAACACTGCACCAATTATAAATGATATAGAAATAATCCAGCTAGAATGAATTTCTTTTCCATTAACTTCATGAATTGAACCAGAGTAAGCTAGTAATGCAGCAGCAAATGCCACAAAAATACTGAGCACTTTCCACTCGGCTTTTAAAAATGCCATTGCACCATCGGCAATATAGCCGGCTAATTCTTGCATGTTTTTATCACCTGCATCTTGCTTGTTAATCCAAGCACTTTTAATGGCCATCACCAGAAGGCCAACTACACCCAAAGCGGGAATTAAGTAAATAACATTTTCCATCTACTATTTTTTGTTTTTATTTAAAACAAAAATATAATTAAATTCCATTTTTGAAAGTCCTAACCATTAAGATGTACTCATGAGAAAAATCCTCACCCTAACTTGTATAACTTTATGTGTATTAAATAATACCTTTTCGCAGGGTATTAATGGTGTTGTAGGCGCTGAGTCTGGTATGGTTGGAGGTTGTAATGCTTTGTTATCCAATGCTTTTTCGGTAGTAAATAACCCGGCTGCAATAAGTGACTTAAAAAAATGGCAAACGGGTGTGTTTGGTGAAAAACGTTTTGGCCAAAAAGAGTTGGGAACGAGTAACTTTAGTGTTGCAGTGCCGAGTAAGTGGATTGATTTTGGCGCAGCCGTTAACTTATTTGGCTTCGATAAGTTTAGCCAACAACGTTTTGTTTTAGTTGCATCAAAAAAATTAGCACCCACTTTTTCATTGGGTGTACAAATTAATTATCTAAACACTGCAATAAACGAGTATGGTAATGCCGGAGCTTGGGTATTGGGTGCCGGAGTTTATTATCAGCCGGTTTCAAAAATAAAGGTAGCTTTTGCAATATTCAACCCAAACCAGCAACAACTTAGCAATAAAGTAAGCGATAAAGTACCTACCTATGCACGATTAGGCGTAAGTTATAAAGTAAACGAAAAAGTTGATGTATTGGCTGAAACCGAGCAAGCTCTGGAGCAAAAAACAATTTTCCGTTCGGGTATAAAGTATCATGTAAATAAGCGCATTGCATTTGCAGTTGGAGCATCATCGCAACCGGTGTTGTTTACGTTTGGTACAACGGTTCAAACCAACAAAGTGGCTATAGATTTTGCTGCACAAGTTCATCAAATTTTAGGGGTGATTCCTCAGTTTAGTTTAAGGTTACCCATAGCAACTCAAAACTAAATATGATTACATTAAGGTTGTATTTTTTATTTGGGTTGATGTTGTTGATGTGCGCAAAAACATCAGCACAAAATAACCGAGAATCGGATGAAAAAGTAATTGCCGATTTGTTAGAACGATTAATTGAAAACACAGAAGCCACGGTTGATTACACCGATTTGCAAGATCAGTTAGAGCAATACAACCGCAATAAATTAAATCTTAATAAGGCTTCGCGAGAGCAATTACAAAGGCTAATATTTTTAGAAGAAAATCAAATTAATGCCATTATTAATCACCGTTTAAAGTTTGGCGATTTTTTAAATTTATACGAGCTTCAAACCATAGAAGCCATAGACGATTTAACCATTTATTATCTCACGTATTTTGTTACGGTTGATGAGAATTGGATGGAAAATCAAACCACGTTTAAACAAATGTTGGTTAAAGGCAAACACGAAATAATTGGTTTGTATGATACTGAAATGGAACAACGTGCAGGCTACAACAAACAACGCATAACCGATGGCAAAACATACTATTTAGGCAACCCGGATAGGTATGTGTTTAGATATAGATTTAGTTACGGCAATAAACTAACCTTTGGTTACACAGCCGAAAAAGACATGGGCGAACAGTTTGGACAAGGCGCTCAACCGTATGGATTTGATTTTAACTCGTTGCATTTTTATTACAGGCCTCGCAAGTCTATTGTTAAAACCTTTGCGGTGGGCGATTATCAGGTAAACTTTGGTCAAGGGTTAACATTTGGCTCTGGATTAGCAGCGCGTAAAAGTGCTTTTGTTATGAATGTTCGCAGAAGTTATTTACCCATTAGGCCATTCAGGTCGTTAAACGAAAACGAATTTATGCGTGGAGCGGCTGTAACTTTGGCAAAAGATAAATGGCAAATGGTGTTGTTTGGAAGTGGCAAATACATTAGCACAAACTTTAATGCCAACGATACTTTACAAGGCGATGATATTTTTAGCAGCGTAAGTTTAACCGGTTTGCACCGCACAGCAAGCGAGGTAAACAAGCGTCAAAATGTATTTCAAACCATATATGGTGGCAATGCGCGTGTAATTTTAAAAAGAGGACATATCGGTTTAACGCATGTTCAAACCAATTATAACATTGCTTTTTTACCTGGCGATAAACCCTATCAGCTGTATAATTTCAGTGGAACAGATTTGGGTAATACCGGTATAGATTACAATTTACAATGGCGTAATTTTAACTTTTTTGGCGAAGGTTCGCGCAGCTCAAACAATGCATTTGCTATCACATCAGGCATGTTAATTTCGCTTGATGCCAATCTGGATGTGGTGATGTTGTACCGGAATTTTGCAAAAAATTATCAAACCACATTTGCCAATTCGTTTGCCGAAAATAGTGATACTCGCAACGAACAAGGCATTTACACCGGAGCATCTTTACGCATTACGCGTAAGTGGTTGCTTAATTCTTATTTAGATTTTTATCAAAGTAAATGGCTGCGTTATTTGGTTGATGGCCCAAGCCGGGGCTTCGATTTTTTAACCGAATTACAATACATTCCATCACGAGCTGCACAGTTTTATATCAGGTTCAGACAAGAAATAAAAGGTCGTAACCAAAGTAATAACACCGAGCGGGTAGATTATATCAGCGCACAAACCAGAAGTGTTTATAGGTTTAATGCGCAATACAAAGTAGGTTTAAATTTAAGTGCAAAAAGTAGGTTTGAAGTGGTAACTTTTAGTGATGATATCAATAAAAATCAAACCGGAACACTGTTGTTGCAGGATTTAAATATGAGTCTTCCGCGCAAAAAAGTGGCTTTAATTTTACGTATGGCATACTTTACTGTTGATGATTACAATGCCCGTGTATATGCTGCCGAAAATGATGTATTGTATCAGTATGCAGTGCCTTTGTATCAAAATAGTGGGGTAAGGTATTATGCGGTGGCAAGGGTAAAGGTAAATCGTAAACTAGAGTTGTGGTTTAAATACAGCCAAACCCGTTATAGTAATATTAGTACAATTAGCAGTGGTTTAGAGGAAATTAACGGCAATACATTAACCGATTTACGGGTGCAGTTCAGGCTTTTGTTATAAGCATAGTAAGGAATTTTTATGAGAAAGTTGTATTGATAAAAATTCTCTATAAAATATCGCTCTTAAATGTACATTTGCCGCAAGTTATCATAAAGTTAACATGGATATTTTCGAAAAATTACAGAAAAAAGCAGGTCCATTAGGACAACATGCCGATGATGCTTACGGCTATTATATGTTCCCTCGTTTAGAAGGAGCTATTGGTCCACGTATGACATTCCGTGGTAAGCCAATGTTAAACTGGAGTTTAAACAACTATTTGGGTTTAGCCAATCACCCGGAAGTGCGTAAGGCTGATGCTGAAGCAGCTGCCGAATTTGGTTTAGCTTACCCAATGGGTGCAAGGATGATGAGTGGTAACTCTGTTTACCATGAGCAATTAGACAGAGAGTTAGCTGAGTTTGTAGGTAAAGAAGATGCCGTGTTATTAAACTATGGATACCAAGGTATGGTAAGTGCTATTGATGCTTTGGTTGATAGACATGATGTAATTGTATACGATGCCGAAAGCCATGCTTGTATTGTAGATGGTGTGCGCTTACACATGGGCAAACGCTTTTTATATAAACATAACGATGCCGCAAGTTTAGAAACACAATTAATACGCGCTAAAAAAATAACTGACGAAACCGGTGGTGGTATTTTAGTAATTACCGAAGGTGTATTTGGAATGACGGGTTCGCAAGGAAACGTAGCCGAAATTATTGAGTTGAAGAAAAAATATGACTTCCGTTTATTTGTGGATGATGCACATGGTTTTGGTTCGATAGGCAAAGGCGGAAGAGGAATTGGTTTTGAACAAGATTGCAACGATGGTATAGATGTTTACTTTGGTACTTTTGCAAAAAGTATGGCTTTAATTGGTGGATTTGTTGCTGCCAAAAAAGAAGTAATAAAATACTTACGTTACAACTTACGTTCTCAAATTTATGCTAAGAGTGTACCAATGCCAATTGTAAAAGGTGCATTAAAACGATTAGAGTTAATTCGTAATCATCCTGAATATAAAGAGCAATTATGGACTATTGTTCGTGCTTTACAAGGTGGATTAAAAGAAAAAGGTTTTGATATTG
>CAZRVA010000177.1:0-4580 GCA_964603255.1 uncultured Chitinophaga sp. | reverse complement strand
GATTTATATATCATCTTATATTTCTTATCTATTTTGCTTAAAAGTGAATTGAATTCTTCTCCATTCCATTTTGCGTATTTAGATTTTAAATAAATATCAGTAAGGTAGTAGCAATCTTTCACTTGTTGATAATCAAATTTTATTTCCATGAGACTTTTATCAACTAGAACATCATCAGTTTTAATTGTGATTTTTTTATTAAATCTGTCTAACTTGGTACCTTCTTCAATTATTTTCTCTTTCTTATATAAAAAAGTTAATGAGTCCACACTTTCACTATTCATCCCATATGAATAATCTAAGAATAGTTTCACATTTCGTTTTGAAATTGTATCCAAACAACTTTTTATCAATCTGTCTTCTATACTGACTTCAGGCATTTTATTGTTAGCTTCTCTATTGCATGAGACAAGTAATATGATTAGAATTATAAGTGAAGTAGCTTTTTGCATTGTCTAATTTATTTAATTTGATCAATATTTATCTCTGGAACTGCTGTATAAACTCGCTCGAGATTTCGATTGTTTTGGCTGCAAAAATTAACAATGACATCTTCTGTAATACCTGCTAAACCATTAGGTCCACCTGTACCTTCTTCATTGGAAAAAATTATTAGTTTACCTTCATAAATATCAATGGTCTTATAGTATTTATATGCTCGAAGCATTTCCGCGTGTGATTTATCAACTATAACTCTCTTTTTTACATTAGACAATATGCTCAACTCTTCCATTTTCATTTTATTAATTATATCTAACTTTAAATCACGGACACTCTTTTTGCTGCAACTTGATTTATTTTGCTACCCCAACTTTAAATCTGAGAGTAAAATAATTTTTTCATGGGTATATAGGTTTATTAATTCATTTCAAGATGCTTAAGATTAACGTAATATTTTTCTTGTTTTTTTTCACATAGCTCTTGGAGTTCGCTCCAAGTTATCTGTTTACAATCATTCCTTTTTGTGTTACTAAAATTGACTATATATCCTTGCTCTATTTTGTTTAGCAAGTGGAAATAGGAATATTTACTAATGCTTTTTAGTTGAACTTGGTTTAACTCTGTAAATTCTTTAATCACAGCAATACTCAACTCCTTCATCTGCTTCTCATCAATGGTGCTTGGCGCATCAATCATCATATCGCGGCCACTGTTGTTTTTAGGGAAAGCAATAAAATCTCGTATAGAATCTGCTCCACCAAACAATGAACACAACCTATCAAAACCAAATGCAATACCTGCGTGTGGTGGCGCTCCGTATTGGAATGCATCCATTAAAAAGCCAAATTGATGTTGTGCTTCTTCGGCAGTAAAGCCTAATACTTCAAACATGCGTGCTTGTAGTTGTTTGTTGTAAATACGCACACTACCGCCTCCAACTTCAACCCCGTTAATTACCATATCATATGCATTCGCACGCACTTGTCCTAAGGTTTCAAAATTATTTAATAAGTGAATGTCTTCCGGTTTTGGTGAAGTAAACGGATGATGCATGGCAAAATAACGATTTTCGTCTTCGTTAAATTCTAACAATGGGAAATCAACCACCCATAAACAACTAAAGGTATTTTTATCGCGTAAGCCTAGGCGTGTGCCCATTTCTAAGCGTAATTCGTTTAATGCTTTACGTGTTTTATCTGCTTGTCCTGCTAATACCAAAATTAAATCGCCTGGTTGTGCGTTAAATTTCTCTGCCCAAAGTTTTAAAGCGGCTTCATCATAAAATTTATCTACCGATGATTTAATGCTTCCATCTGCATTTACGCGTGCATAAACTAATCCAGTTGCTCCAATTTGCGGACGTTTAACAAAGTCAGTTAATTCATCTAATTGTTTGCGCGTGTATTCAGCACAACCTTTTGCACAAATTCCTACTACTAATTCTGCGTTATCAAATACAGGGAAGTTTTTGCCTTTTACCACATCATTCAACTCAACAAATTTCATTTCAAAACGGGTATCAGGTTTATCGCTACCGTAGTACTTCATGGCGTCAGCGTAAGTCATACGAGGTAACGATTCAATGTCAATTCCTTTTACGTTTTTGAACAAGTGTTTTACCAAGCCTTCAAACATGTTTAAAATGTCTTCCTGCTCTACAAAACTCATTTCGCAATCTATTTGTGTAAACTCAGGTTGACGGTCGGCACGTAAATCTTCATCTCTAAAACATTTTACAATTTGGTAATAGCGATCAAAACCACTTACCATTAACAGTTGCTTAAAGGTTTGTGGCGATTGAGGTAAGGCGTAAAACTCACCCGGATTCATACGACTTGGTACAACGAAATCGCGAGCGCCTTCTGGTGTTGATTTAATTAAAACAGGTGTTTCTACTTCAATAAATTCTTGTGCATCTAAAAATGCACGTGTTTGTTGCGCAACCTTATGACGTAACTGTAAGTTGGCTCTAACGCTTGCCCTACGTAAATCAAGGTATCGGTACTTCATGCGTAAATCATCACCACCATCTGTATTTTCTTCAATGGTAAAAGGTGGGGTGATGGCTTCGTTCAATATAACTAAGTCTTCATTGTTTTCCCAAATAACCTCAATTTCTCCCGTTTCAATTTTAGAATTAATGCTCTCACGTAATTTAACTACGCCAGTTACTTGTATAACAGCCTCGCGAGTTACCTTTTTAAGTTTCTCGTTAATTGGATAATTTATTGGTAGGTACTTATTTTTATTTTCAGGGTCATTAATTAGGCTATGTTGGTCTACAAACTCGTGTACCTCTTTTCCCAATTCTTTGATGATAGTTTGTGCAGCACTTATTTGGGTGATTCCATAACGGTCTCTCAAATCAATAAAAACTAAACCACCAAGTAGTCGGATACTTTGAACCCATCCGGTTAGAGTCACTGTTTGGTCTATATGTGTGGGTCTTAATTCTCCGCAAGTATGTGTACGTAGCATGTTATGTAGTTATTTTCAGAAATGTAATGATGCTGCGAAAGTAACAAAATATTGGAAGTTGATAGTAATTTGCCAATAGCTGTTAAAACAAAAAGTCGGGATTTTGCCCCGACTTCCTATGTTTTTCTTAATGCAATAAACTATCTCTTGTTCATGCCATTAATATTAATGGTTCCTTCGGTAATTGTTTTGGTTGATGTGCCACCCATGTTTTCTCCAATAAAATTAAATGTTGCCACAATTTTATTGTTAGTGGTATCACAAGTTGTTATGTTTAAACTACCTGATTTACAATCATAATAATCAGAAGCATCAGCATAGGTTAACCACGAGTTGGTAAAGGTTTTGTCAGCAGGAACAGTTCCTGTTTTAGGCTGAAAGTGCATTTCTACAACAGTAGCTCCATTTTTATAGCCATAAACATCAATCATTCTGTTAAAAGGGCTTACTCTTAGAGTGTAAAGTGTAGCACTTGCCGAATCACAAGTAATTGCTGCACCATCTGCTTTAAATGTTATCCCAGATGAATTGTTGGTATTGTTGTTTGAATTGGGTTGAGGGGTTTCTTCTTTTTCGATACAGGCAAAAAGTGTTGCTGCAACAGCAAATGCGCTTAAAATAAATTTAGTTTGAGTTTTCATATGTGGTATTTTTTGTGTTTCAAACTAATGCGTAATTATATTTCGGTCAAATACGTTAATTACCTTATTTTACTCAACCCATAATGCCTAAATATGTTAAATTGCGCAGGTATGAGTGAGTTATTTTCTGATGAATATTTTATGCAATTGGCGCTTAAAGAAGCCCAAAAAGCTTACGATTTGGGCGAAGTTCCGGTGGGTGCAATTGTGGTAAGCAACAATAAAATTATTGGGAAAGGACACAATTTAACCGAACAATTAAATGATGTAACCGCACATGCCGAAATGCAAGCCATTACCGCAGCTGCCAATTATTTAGGTGCAAAATATTTGGTTGATTGCACATTGTATGTTACCCTAGAGCCATGCGTAATGTGTGGTGGTGCTCTGTATTGGAGCCAAATAAGTAAAGTGGTTTTTGGTGCAACAGACGATAAACGCGGATGTAGTAAATTGGGAAATATCTACCATCCTAAAACAGAAGTAGTAGGTGGTACATTAGAAACCGATTGTGCTGAGTTGATAAAGTCTTTTTTTAAAAGTAAACGTTAGTTTTTGTTCAGTTTAATTGAGCTTTGGCGGTCTATTTTATTTCCGTTTACATAAAACGATTTTGGTGATTGTCGGCTGTAATCACTGCAACATTTAGAGTCGTTTTTAATAATTTGCATCACTACAGAGTCTATTCTTAGCTGATCATTACTGTACCTGTTTTTAATGATATAGCTGGAGGAATACAAATAATCTGTTGCGCTATTATTAAGAATTCCTCCAAACTCATATAAGCTTTTTCCATTTTGTTGGATAAAAGCAAATCTGTCTAACCATATTGTATCTGATGGTTGTTTAAACCCTAAGCTGTTAAAAATAATGATATAGGTTGAGTCGGCTTCGTGTAGTTTAAAACCATTTTGTGTTGAGTCGAAATTAAGTTCGAGGGCTAATCTGCTTGATTGCGCATATTTGGTGCAATCTATACCTGATTGGCCTGGCATTGAACAACATCCTGCTATGATTGTT
>CAZRVA010000176.1:0-4597 GCA_964603255.1 uncultured Chitinophaga sp. | reverse complement strand
TTGTTCTGGAAATTTCCTGCATTGTCTTTGTAACCTAAAACAGTATAAATTGGTAAGCGGTAATACCTGCCAATACTTGCATTGATGTTGAAGTTTGAGGTAAGTGCATACGATGATGATAAGCGTGGAGAAAGTGTTTCCCAAACATTGTTTCCACTATTTAAAAAGGTGTTTCCATCAGTTCTTACACCAAAAGTAACATTCAGCCTGTCGCCCATTAAACGCCTGCTCACATCACCAAAAATTCCATATTTAAAAAACTCAATATTGGTGTTTAGTGGTACGTTAAAGTTATTACCTGTTGCAGGATTTCTAAATACTGCAAAACCCTCATTATTAAATTTTACATATTGAAACATCCCGCCATAACTGTACTTCCATTTACCGCTGTATTTATTAATATCAAACCTTAGTTTGTTTTCAATTTCTTGTGATTTAATTTTTAAGGTACGCGTGCTTTCATCTTTTGTTCTGGCATCTGTAAATCGGTCGAGCCTGTTTTCAAACATATTACGGCTTATGGCTATGTTTATAAAACCGTTGTTAATTCTGCGTTTAAGCGTGCTTCCAATGGTGTAGTTCCACTGGTTAATAAACGGGTTTGCACGTAAAATGTATTCCGATTCGGGTGTAGCGTTTTTAGGAACAGCAAAACTAAACTGATCAATTGCACCAACACCTAAGGTGGTTAGTACGGTTTTGTTATCAATTTTTGTGGTGGTTTTGTATTGAAAATCCCAATAATTTGGGCGGATTGGAAGATCTAATGCCGTAAATAAAAATTGTAAATAACTTCTGCGTGCTGATGCAAGAAAAGTAGTTTTTTTCGTTAAAGGTCCATCTAAAGTTAAACCAAATTCTGATGCACTTAGTCTTACGTTTCCTTGCAATCTTTCGCTATTTCCATCCCTTTGTTTAAAGCTTAAAACAGATGATAACGCATTATCAACATTGGCTTTAAAACTACTTGTGCTAAGTGTTACATCTTCAATAAAACTTACATTTAATATACCTTGTGGTCCGCCACTTGCACCTTGTGTACTAAAATGGTTGATTACCGGAATTTCTATACCATCAATGTAAAAAACATTCTCGCTTGGTCCACCACCACGAATTACAATATCGTTACGAAATGCGCCACCGCCAGTGTTTCCACCAACACCAGGCAAGGCTTGTATAACACGGCTAATATCAAAATTACCACCCGGGTTACTTCTAATTTCTTCGGCAGTTAAGTTTTGGACCGACAAAGGTGTTTCTGTTTTTTTTCCGAATGTCCTACTTTGTACCACAACTTCATTTAAACCTTTACTTTCAGGATCAATTTCAATGTTAAAGGTTTGAACGTTACCGGATGTTACCACAACATTAAATAATGTTTTAGATTGATAACCTATATATTGAACCTTAATATTGTATGAACCGGGTGTGATGCCCGTAATTTTAAATTTACCTTCTAAATCAGTTTGTGCACCAAAGGAGGTCCCTTCTAAAATAACAGTAGCTCCTGTTAATAGCTCTTGTGAATTTTTGTCTTTCACAACACCTGTAACTGTTCCTTTTGATTGGGCTGCGGCTATATTTTGAAGCCCTAAAACAAAAATAAGCAATGTAAGTAGACTCTTCATTTTAGTACAAATTTGTACTAATAAAAACCAAAGTGGTTCGATATTGTTTTAATGATTAGAAAATTTTTTGTAATCATGTCTAACATACCGGTAATTGCCCAACTTATAACTCGTTTTCAAGACTTTGAAAAGGAGGTTAAAGAGCCTACCATTGAAGGTTTTAGCTATTGGTTGCAGCAACAAAAAAGTGCGCCCAACCTAAAACACCATTTACAAATGGGTACTAAGGATGATTATGCCAACGAAGGTGTGAACGACACCGATTCTGCAATTGGTATTTTACTGGGTATGCTAAATAAATATGCCAAGCATTACAGCAAAATTGCGTTAGATTATTTGCCACTAAACACCATTGATGAGTTTGGGTATTTGGCGCATTTATCAACCCACCAAAAAATTACCAAATCTGAGTTGATTGCTCAAGGGTTGGATGGCAAAACAACCGGAACAGATATTATCAGACGTTTGGTTAAAAACGGATTAGCCAAAGAAATCATCAACCCAAAAGATAAAAGAAGTAAGCTGTTACAAATAACCGAAAAGGGGAAAAAAATTATTTTTCAGGCTTATGTTAAAATGAGTGCTGTATCTACAAAGGTTACAGGTAATTTAAACAAAACAGAGAAAAAACAATTGTTGCAATTGCTCAGTAAATTGGAGTTATACCACAAATACAACGAGAAAAGTATAACAACCGAATTGGAATTATTAAACTCGGGCAGATAAATTTTTATCTACCTTAAATTAGTGTTTACTTCGCAATGGTCTTAATCATTTAACCATGAATGTAATTGTAATAGGTGCTGGAATAGCGGGTTTGGCAAGTTCGGTTAGGTTAGCTGCAGCCGGACATCAGGTTACTGTGTTTGAAAAAAATGCGTATCCGGGAGGTAAGTTAAGTGAAATAAATATAAACGGTTTTAGGTTTGATGCAGGTCCATCATTGTTTACTTTACCAAATCTAGTTACTGATTTGTTTAAGTTAGCCGGAAAAAATCCGTCCGATTATTTTACCTACCAACAAATGGAAAAGGCGTGTAATTACTTTTACGAGGACGGAACAACTTTTACTGCCTATCATAACAAACAAAAATTTGCTGACGAACTCACACAAAAATTAGGTTTAAAATCAACCAAACCTATATTTAAATATTTAAACAAAGCTGCTAAAAAGTACGAATTAACAGCTCCTTTGTTTATAGAAAAATCGTTACATAAGCTAAGTACGTATACCAATTTTAAAACACTTAAAGCCGTTTCAAATTTGGCCACTTATCAGCTAACCAAAACCATTAACGATGTAAACGAAAGTGCTTTTAATGACGATCGTTTGGTGCAATACTTTAACCGTTTTGCAACCTACAATGGTAGCAGTCCATACAAAGCACCCGGTATGCTCACCATGATACCTCATTTGGAACATAACATTGGTACATTTTTTCCGGAAGGTGGGATGATTGCCATCACCAATAGCATTTATAAATTGGCGCAAGAGTTGGGTGTTAAATTTGTTTTTAATAGCGATGTTCAAGAAATAAAGGCAGATGGAAATGCAGGTAAAAAACAAGTAAAAGGTGTAGTGGTTAATGGTAGTTTTCATTCGGCAGATGTGGTGATTAGTAATGCAGATATTCATCCAACTTACACCAAGTTACTTAAAAACGAACCTCAACCCGAGAAGCTGTTAACGCAAGAAAAATCATCATCAGCACTTATATTTTATTGGGGAATCAACAAACAATTTCCGCAACTTGATTTGCACAATATTTTATTTAGCAGCGATTATAAAACAGAGTTTAAGCACATTTTTAGTTACAAGAGTATTTACTACGATCCAACCATTTATATTAATATAACCAGTAAATACAAGCCTAATGATGCTCCTGCCGGATGTGAAAATTGGTTTGTAATGATTAATACTCCGGCTAATAGTACACAAAATTGGGATGCCTACATTGCACAAGCAAGAAAACAAATTATTACAAAGATTAACCGTTTGCTCAAAACAAAAATTCAAGATCATATTGTTGTGGAAGAGCAGCTTAATCCGCTAACCATAGAAAGTAAAACATCATCGTTTGGTGGGTCGCTTTATGGTAACTCAAGCAACAATATGTACGCAGCATTTTTGCGCCATAAAAATTTTAGTGGCAGCATAAAAGGATTGTATTTCTGCGGAGGAAGCGTACATCCTGGTGGTGGAATTCCGCTTTGTTTAAACAGTGCAAAAATAGTATCAGAAATTATTAACGAAGATTATTGATGAAATTAAAAGCACCATACATAGGCATTGCCATACTAATTATTTTACATGCAGTAGGATTAATTGGCACTGCCTTTTTTGATGAAAATTTAATGAAACTTACACCCATAAATTTATTGGTGAGTATTGGTGTGGTGTTGTGGTTTCATGAAAATTACAGCAAGCCTTTTTTAGTTTACTTAACCATTGTTTATGTATGTGGTTACTTAATTGAACTTGCCGGAATTACTACAGGCAAAATATTTGGGCAGTATTTTTACGGCAATAATTTAGGAATTAAACTGGCCGATGTGCCTCTAATTATTGGCATAAATTGGGTAATGCTAAGTTATGGTAGTATGAGTATTGTTGGGCGATTAAGCGATAGGTTTAGCGCTCTTAAACACCAGTTTTTGGCCCCTGCTGTTGGTGCGTTTTTAATGGTGTTTGCCGATTTTTGGATTGAGCAACTATGCCAGCGTTTAGATTTTTGGTATTGGAGAGGAAATGTTGTTCCTATACAAAATTATACAGCTTGGTTTTTATTTTCGTTTGCGTTTAACTTTTTGTTTGTAAGGTTACAATTGCACAGTAAAAATATAGTAGCTGCATGGTTATACGTATTGCAGTTGGTGTTTTTTATAGGTTTGAATGTATTTTTAAACTAAATGCTTTACTAGTTGTTAAGATGAATATGATACTCGTTAATTTATTAATTGTGCTAGGC
>CAZRVA010000175.1:0-4623 GCA_964603255.1 uncultured Chitinophaga sp. | reverse complement strand
ACCACTGTAACATTAGTTACACTGATTTATATCGCAAAAGCTAAATTCGTTTATTCTTAACAGCAAAAAAGCACATGATTAATGACACATCAGAAAATGAAAATAGCCGCAGGAAGTTTATAAAATCTTTGGGTAAGCTTGGTTTTGGCGCTTCGCTATTAACCACTGCCCCAAGTGTATTAACCGCACATGAGTTTGATGAAGATACCAATGCTCAAACATCATCAACCCAAAATGAAAAACCTGTTGTGTTAAACATTTTGCAAACCACAGATGTGCATTGCCAAGTGCATCCGCATGATGAATTGTTTTGGGAAAATAACCAAGCTGTTTTCAGAAAAACAGGTGGGTACGCTCACTTAGCATCCTACCTAAAAAACGAACGCAAAAAAAATCCGAATACGTTTTTAATAGATACAGGTGATATGTTTCAGGGGAGCGAGCTGTCTGTTAAAACAACAGGCAAGGCCATCACTCCAATTTTAAATGCGTTGAATTACGATTTATACTTACCCGGAAATTGGGAAGTAATTTATTACAAAAAAAACATGCAAACTTTAATGGGCTCTTTAAACGGGCCAAAAGTTTGTGCCAATATGTACCACGATTTAGGTGATGGTAAAAAAGGTGAACTCATTTTTCATCCTTACAAAATTTGGAATGTAGCTGGTGTAAAAATTGGCTTTGTGGGGTACACCGATCCTTTGGTTCCAATACGTCAGTCGCCCAATTACAGCAAAGGAATTATTTACACCAAACCCGAAGAAAATCTTGCACATTATATTGATGTATTGCGCAACGATGAGCAATGTGCTTATGTAATTTTGTTATCGCATTTAGGGTTATCGCAGCAAATTGCATTGGCCAATTCGCCCGAGTGTAAAGGTGTTGATATGATTTTTGGTGGAGATACACACGAGCGTGTGCGCAAACCCATTGTATGTAAATATGCTAAAGTGGTTGAACCCGGTGCATTTGGTTCGTTTGTGGGTAAACTTCAACTAACGGTACAAAATGGTAAAGTAATAAAAGAAGATTATGTGCTTGATGAGGTTGACCCAATTAAGTTTAAAGCCGATAAAGATTTAGAAACCATTATTAAAGCAAACGAACAACCTTTTAAAGAAGACATTTATAAGGTAGTTGGTTATAGCACATTGCCTTTATATAGGTATTTTGTAATAGAAAACACCATAGATACCATGATTTTAAATGCGTTGAAATGGCGTTTACCCGAAACTGATGTTGTACTTTCTAACGGGTTTAGGTTTTGCCCGCCACGAACCACACCCGACCATACCGGAAACATACCAATAACAAACGGTTTTATTTTTGATATGTTACCGGTTGATAGCACTGTTAGAACAGGAGAAGTAACTGGCAAGCAAATTTTTGATTGGCTTGAAAAAGAATTGAATAATGTGTTTGCAAAAGATGCCTCAAAACGTTTTGGTGGTTGGGTAATTAAGTTTCAGGGAATGACCGTTACTTTTAAAGCATACGAAGAAATGGGCAAACGTGTGCAAGAAGTTAAAGTTGCCAATCAACCATTGGATTTAAGCAAAACATACAGCATTGCTGCTTGCGAGCGTGATGGTGACCCCAGTGATATGCTTTGCCGAATGAAAAATGTGGCCAATGCAAAAAACACACCTTACACTTTGCATACTACCATGACGGAATATTTAAAGAACAATTCTCCGGTTACGCCTACTCCACCACAAAATGCCAAAGTACTGGATGCACCTCAAACCTTGCTAACTCAGGTATTTGGGGTTGATTACGAGTTTAGGTAAAACCAATAATACAAAGTGCCATTACTTTAAATGGGTGATGGCACCTACATGGTATTTAATGTGGAAAACAATCAAACCACAATACCTTACTTCGTAACTTTAAGTTTTAATACTTATGACCCAATACGAAGATTTATTAGCACACATTTATAAAAACGGAACTTTTAAAAGTGACAGAACCGGAACCGGAACCAAAAGTTTATTTGGTGCACAAATTCGTTTCAATTTAGCAGAAGGTTTTCCGTTGATTACCACCAAAAAGGTTCACTTAAAGTCTATCATACACGAGTTGTTGTGGTTTATTAAAGGCGACACCAATACCAAATATTTAACTGATAATGGTGTAACCATTTGGGATGAGTGGGCTGATAAAGATGGAAATTTAGGTCCGGTTTATGGCTACCAATGGCGCAGCTGGCCAACACCTGATGGTAAACACATCGACCAGTTGAGTGAAGTAATTGAAACCATCAAAAAAAATCCGGATTCACGCAGGATGATTGTAAGTGCATGGAATGTGGCCGATTTACCTAAAATGGCGTTGATGCCTTGTCATGCATTTTTTCAATTTTATGTGGCCGATGGTAAATTAAGTTGCCAATTGTATCAGCGTAGTGCCGATATGTTTTTGGGCGTACCGTTTAACATTGCTTCATACGCATTATTAACCCACATGATTGCACAAGTTTGCGATTTACAGGTGGGTGATTTTATCCATACTTTTGGTGATGCACACATTTACAGCAACCATTTTGAGCAAGTAGAATTGCAGTTAAGTCGTGAGGCAAGACCTTATCCTACCATACGTATAAACCCAAATGTAAAAAGTATTTTCGATTTTACGTTTGATGATTTTACATTCGAAAACTACAATCCGCATCCGGGAATAAAAGCTCCGGTTGCAGTATAAAATCAACCCATAAATATACCTAACCAAACTTTATGTTGGTGCAAAGTGTTTTGGTTTAATTGATATTTTAAAACTTACTTTTTTTGAAAACGTACAAAGAATTATATGCATTGGTTGAGCAAGAAATTGCCAACATAGCCTACACGCAACAACCGGAAGAGTTATACCAACCTATTGAATACATTATGCAATTAGGTGGCAAACGATTGCGTCCGGTGTTAACTTTAATGGCCAACGATATGTTTGGTGGCGATACACAAAAAGCGTTGAAAGCTGCAATGGCCATAGAAATGTTTCATAACTTTACATTGGTGCATGATGATATAATGGATAATGCCGACATCAGGCGCGGACAACCAACTGTGCACGTAAAATGGAACCAAACCATAGCTATTTTATCGGGTGATTTAATGATGATTAAAGCCACCGATTTATTATGCGATACAGAAACCAACGACTTACGTGGGCTTATTCAGGTATTTAATAAAACGGCTGCCGAGGTATGTGAAGGCCAGCAATGGGACATGAATTTTGAAACCCAAAGTAATGTATCTGAGCAAGATTACATAAACATGATAACGCTTAAAACAGCAGTGTTGTTGGGATGTGCACTAAAAATTGGTGCTTTGATTGGTGGTGCAAGCGAAGCTGATGCACAACATTTATACGAGTTTGGAAAAAACATTGGTATCGCATTTCAATTGCAAGATGATATTTTAGATAGTTTTGGCGAAGGCGATAAAGTGGGCAAAAAAATTGGTGGTGATATTGCTGCAAATAAAAAAACCATTTTACTAATTGAAGCATTAAACAGTGCTGAAGGTGACGATAAAGATGAGTTGTATTATTGGCTTGGGGCCAAAAGCGATGAAAAAATTGCTGCTGTTTTAGAACTATACAATAAGTACAATGTACGCCAAAAAGCAGAGCAATTAAAAGAACATTACTTGCAATTGGCATTTAAACACTTAAACGAAATTAGTTTACCTACAGAAAAATCGTTAGTGCTTAAACAAACCGCTGTTGATTTGATGGAACGCATGAGTTAAATTTTATTATACTTTTAACTCAAATAACTCAACTTGTTTACACCGTTTTCATCTCAAATTGATCATCATTTAATTCCTAGTGAATTTACGCTGCAAACTGCAAGTAATTTGCCGCATCCGTTAAGTTTATTGGCTGCGCAAGAATTGCAACAACACTTACAAACACAATCAGATTGGGAACACAACTTTGGTTTATCAAACACAAACAATGGTAACATAGTTGGTAAAATGTTTGGTGTATTGGTGGTTAAAAATGCGCAAAATCAATTGGGCTATTTAGCTGCGTTTTCGGGTAAATTAGCAGGTGGTAATCATCACCCCAAATTTGTACCTCCTGTTTTTGATTTACTTACTCAAGGTAGTTTTTTAAACACCGGTATGCAGGAGCTTGCTTTGTTAATTGATGAAATTAACATGTTAGAATCAATCCAACCACAAAACACAACTGCTATCAAACAACTTAAAGAAAACAGAAAACAACATTCCATAAACCTACAACAAGAAATTTTTAGTCGATATACTTTCATTAACCAACAAGGAGAGCCTAAAAATATTATAGATATTTTTAAAGATGCTTCATACAAAAATCCACCGGCTGGTGCAGGCGAATGTGCTGCTCCTAAATTATTACAATACGCTTTTTTACATCAACTAAAACCATTGGCTTTGGCAGAGTTCTGGTGGGGACAATCACCTAAATCCGTGAACTGGAATCATGGTGAGTTTTATCCTTGCTGCAAAGAAAAATGCGAGCCCATTTTAGCACACATGTTAAACCCAACTTATGCAGTAGAAGGCGAAGAATGAGCCGAGCTATCTGCATTAGTTGGGTAAACCCCGATTTAGAAAATCAACTTTTGGGTGAAGT
>CAZRVA010000174.1:0-4625 GCA_964603255.1 uncultured Chitinophaga sp. | reverse complement strand
CTTTATGGCACTTTACCAGCCGCAGCATGCACGGTTGAGCCGTTTTGTGCAAACCCAGGAAGAGGTGAAATGTATTTTATTTCAAGCTTAAAAAATAACTGAACCTTATACATGTTATTTGCTTCAATCTTATACATTTGCGGATAGAGTTAAATAACACATGAAACTAACCGACATCATTAAAGACGCTAAAGAAACTTTATTTTCTATAGAAATTTTGCCACCATTAAAAGGTAAGGACATTAACAGTTTGTACAATGGCATTGATCCTTTAATGGAATTTAAACCTGCTTTTATTGATGTAACTTACCACCGCGAAGAGTTTATTTTACGTAAACGCAAAGATGGTGGTTTTGATAAAGTATATACCCGCAAACGCCCGGGAACGGTTGCTATTTGTGCAGCTTTAATGAACCGCTATAAAGTGCAGGCTGTACCTCATTTAATATGTGGTGGTTTTAGCAAAGAAGAAACCGAAAACGCTTTAATTGATTTAAACTTTTTGGGCATACAAAACGTATTGGCCTTACGTGGTGATAGCGTAAAAAACGAACCGAACTTTGTGCCTGAACCTGATGGCAACAAAGACAGTTTGGAGTTGGTTAACCAAGTGGTAAACATGAACCGTGGCAAGTACATGGATGAAGAATTGGAAAATGCCACACCTACCAATTTTTGTATTGGCGTGAGCGGTTATCCTGAAAAACATTTTGAAGCGCCTAACATGAGCAGCGATTTAAAATGGTTAAAACAAAAGGTTGATGCCGGTGCTGATTACATTGTAACGCAAATGTTTTTTGACAATAAAAAGTTTTTTGCCTTTGTTGAAAAATGCCGTGAAATGGGCATAAACGTGCCAATTATTCCGGGTTTGAAACCAATGGCCAGCAGAAAACAATTGGTAGCTTTACCTAAAATTTTTCACATAGATTTACCCGAAGATTTGGTGAATGCTGTTGAAGCTTGCAAAGATGATAAGGCTGTAAAACAAGTGGGCATTGAGTGGGCCATACAACAATCAAAAGAGTTGAAAGCTGCAGGTGTTCCTGTTTTACATTATTACACCATGGGCTTAAGCGAAGCTACCAAAGCTATTGCGAGTAAAGTGTTTTGAGATAGAACACTCATATTATAATTATCAATCTTACGTTTTATCTTTATTGTATTTATAAATCCATTTAGCTTAATTAGCAGCATCGTTCAGTTAAATATAATTGATCGAAATTACCCTAAAGCTCTATTCTAATGGATTTCAAAGACAACATTAAACAACTCGGAGAGAGAGTTACAAAACTCAAAGATTCGATAGCTACAGAAGAAGCTACGAAAAACGCCTTCATCATGCCATTTATTCAAGCACTGGGATACGATGTATTTAACCCGCTTGAAGTAGTACCTGAATTTGTATCAGACATTGGTTTGAAAAAAGGAGAAAAAATCGATTATGCAATCTTTAAAGACGGGAACCCAACTATTTTAATTGAATGCAAACATTGGGCACAAAATTTAAACCTACACGATGGTCAATTGCTAAGATATTTTCATGTATCAAAAGCTAAATTCGGTCTTTTAACAAACGGCATTACTTATCGCTTTTACTCTGATTTAGTAGAACCAAATAAGATGGATGAAAAGCCATTTTTAGAATTTAACATTAATGAAATAAAAGACACTCAAATTGAAGAATTAAAAAAGTTTCATAAAACTGTTTTTGATGCGGAAAGCATTGTTAATACGGCTAGTGAACTTAAATACACAAACGAGTTAAAGCATTTACTTCAAAATGAGTTAAGCAACCCAAGTCCGGAATTTGTTAAACATTTTGCTCGCCAAGTTTATCCGAGTGTAATTACCGCAAAAGTTTTAGAGCAATTTACCAACTTAACCAAAAGATCAATCCAACACCACATTAACGACCTGATTACAGAGCGCTTAAAAACAGCATTAAGCAAAGAGGACGAAGCTGCCAAGGAACAAGAAGCAATTGAGGCTGAAATGGCCAAGGCAAATGAAGTTAAAGTGGTAACAACAGAAGATGAGTTGGAAGGTTTCTTGATAGTTAAAACAATTTTAAGACAAAAAATAAATGCAAACCGCGTAACTCACCGCGATGCTCAGAGTTACTTCGCTATATTGCTTGATGACAACAACAGAAAAACAATTTGTAGACTTTATCTCAATGGTAGCAAAAAGTATTTTGTTACTTTAGACGAGCAAAAGAAAGAGGTTAAAAATGAAATTAGTTCTGTTGATGATATTTTTAAATATGCAGATACGTTGAATTCAATCGTTGATAATTACGACAAGTCAAAAGATTAATACACAAATAAAAGGTGAGCAGGTTTTTCCTCTCACCTTTTTTCGTTTCCGTTTATCACTTAATTAAAAACTTAACACAGTTTTGTTTGCCTAAATATGGATATTTGCCGCGCCTTAACTAGTCGGCTTTATATTTTATGAAAACAAAACTATTTCTACTCTTGCTGCTTTGCGCAGCCTTGGTTGGTATTGTCCAAGCTCAGGATACCAACACTTACCAATTAAGAATGGAGCAATCTATTCTGGATTTTCCTCAACAAGTTGATTTGCCTTATAAAGCACCATCTATGTTGCAATCGCTTGAGCTATCGAATAATTTTTATGAACTTGGCTTTTGGGGAATAGACAAACTGGGCAACAAAATATTTAACAACAGCACCAAAACATACACCACCAAACGTAAAGTGGGTAACGGCATTTTTAAATATGGTTTGGGATTAGCATTTGCTCAATATGGCAGCGAATTACCCATTCCGCTTGGGGTTTGGGCACACGAGGAATACCACAGATCCGTGTTGGGAGTAAACAACATCTCGTCTAAAAACGGCAACTGGCTATTTAACCGTTGGGACGGAACAGTTTATGGTGTATCAGACCAAAACCTACAACAACTTAAACAAAACAACATCAACCAGTTGTTGTACAGTTATGTTTCGGGAGTGCAATATGAAATTGCCTTAAATGAAAAAGTTACCTTAAACGATTTTTACCACAAACGCAGTTTAAACAAAACAGCCTTGTTGCTGTACAATGCATATTACGTATATAACTACTTTGCATTTTCAACAAGTGCAGCAAGTGATTCGGTTAAGGTACTTGCTCCCGAACACGAAAGCAAAAATCCTTTGCAGCGAGATTTTGCCGGAGCAGATTTAACCGCTTGGGCTTACGATATGTTTAACCCAGCTGCACCCTATTTAAATCGCGATTCTTTTCCTAATGGGGAAGGTGTAAATAGAAGGGTTGGTTTTTCTGATTTATCGCCCGAAGCACAAGATTACTTAAAACAACAAAAGCAGTTATCGTTGTTAAACTTTATAAATCCAGCTATATTTTTTGTATCTGAAATCAAGTTGAATCCACAATTTGCATTTAACTTTTTTACCCAATACGTGCCTACTCATTTTGGTAACGATATTGCATTGTACGTACCGATAAAATATAAGGGAAATAACCTGTTGGTAAACATCCACAACTACAACAACAAAACAACCAATGGTTATGGAATTGGCTTGGCTATTTATCACCACAAACTTGGAAACAACCTCGAATCGGATGTAGCCCTAAATGCATGGAATCAACCCAAATCGTTTTACAACAACCAAATGAAAATGGGTGGCGCAATTCATTTAAAATTACGTTACCAAATCAACCCAAATTTTGCGGCAACTTTGGCTACAACAGCCAAAACAGATGGTTGGATGATGTCGAATCCATATTTAGGACAAAACATTTCTGCACAACTGGGTCTTTCCTATCAATTAAAACAATAATACATTCGTTATAACGCAACTGCTATAATGTGGTTGCGTTATTTTTTTGACAATTCAAGTCGCTTGTACTTTTCATTTTTCTTGTATATTCGCTTGAATTTCAAAAATACGCATGAAAAAACTGCTGTTACTAACCATCTTGTTCTTGTACTTGGTTCCTTCAATCGGAATCACGGTATCGGCACATTTTTGTGGTAGCAACATTACGTGGGTATCGGTTAATTTTAAAAACGATGACCATAAGTGCGCTTGTGGCAGCAAAAAAATGAAAACAGATTGCTGCAAAGATGAGGTTGCATTTATAAAATTAGATAACGAACAACGCCATTCGGCTTATGATTTTAACACTAGCGCACCCACATTTATTGCGTTAATTCCACATAAAGCCAATACATTTTATGGGTTATTGTTAACAGGCTCTAACCCAATACAGGTAATGTGTTTACCGCCACCCGACAATGTCAAAAATCCCATCTTTATTCGTAATTGTACTTTCTTAATTTAGGAAGTGTTTTGTTATACCAATTGTAATTATTTTATAGTTGAAACTAAAAATAATATACAATGGTAATGCCGATGCTACATGAAAATGGTTCAATGAGGTCTGAACCGAAATTGAACCATATTGAATGTGCTTTCGGTATTGCGCCCATTAATAGGGCTATTTCTTGCTGTGATTTTACAACACATAGTTAACCAAACCATGTAACCACGAGTAAAAATTACAAAACCAAACTGCACCATAATTATGAAAAAAGTATTACTTGCATTAAGTGTGTTGATGGCTTTTACATCAACCTATGCACAAAAAAA
>CAZRVA010000173.1:0-4700 GCA_964603255.1 uncultured Chitinophaga sp. | reverse complement strand
TGGACTATTGTTCGTGCTTTACAAGGTGGATTAAAAGAAAAAGGTTTTGATATTGGCCATACCAATACTATGGTTACTCCGGTAATGATGAAAGGTACAGTAGGAGAAGCAACAGGCGTGGTGCACGATTTACGTGAAAACTTCGGTATTTTCTGCTCTGTGGTGGTTTATCCTGTTATTCCTAAAGGCATGATTTTATTACGTTTAATTCCTACAGCAGTGCATACTTTGGCTGATGTGGAAGAAACCATCAATGCATTTGGTGCAATACGTAGCAAATTAGAAAGTGGCGCATATCGCATGGAGCAAGGAATTGTGGCTATGGGCGAGCAGCACTAATCAAATATATCACAAGCTAAAAAGGCTGTTTCATTTAAATTGAAACAGCCTTTTTTATTTCTATTTAATCAAGGTTTTTAGTTGATAGCCGTATTCGGATTGGGCAATGAACCAATCTCTCGCATATACCTAAAATGTGATTGTAAAGCGCTGTACAATGATTCATTTTCCAAATAAGGAATTCCGTGTTCTTCGGCAGTTTGTTTTACAATATGCGAAAGGGCAGGGTAGTGCACGTGACTAATTTTAGGGAACAAATGGTGCTCTACCTGAAAGTTTAATCCACCAATATACCAGCTCAATAGTTTACTGTTGCGGCTAAAGTTTACTGTAGTATTTAATTGGTGTATGGCCCAATCGTTTTCTATTACGCCATCAACCGGCATTGGATGTGCGGTTTGCTCTAGCGTATGCGCCAATTGAAAAACTGTTGTTAAAATAATACCTGCTACAAAATGCATCAACAAAAAGCCACTTAGAATTTGTAAAACCGGAATGTTAAACACTACAACTGGCATTACAATTACTGCCAAGAAGTAAAACACTTTTATCAAAATAATTTTGATAAGCGTGTTACGGTTTTCGCTTTCGCTGCCAGGGTTCACACCACTTTTCGTAAATTGTGCATACTGCACAAAATCTTTAGCCAATACCCAATAAAAAGTGAGTAAGCCATAAAAAAAACATGGCATACAACCACTGAAATTTATGAAACCATTTTGTTTTGGTGTGAGGTGAAAACTTTAACACTAAACGGTCGTCAATGTCCTCATCAATATGTGTAATGTTGGTGTAGGTATGATGTAAAATATTGTGTTGTAGTTTCCAGTTAAAAACACTTCCTCCCACAAGGTTTAAGGTGTGGCCCATTAAAAAATTAACAGTTTTGTTTGATGAATAAGCACCATGATTTGCATCGTGCATTACACTCATCCCAATGCCAGCCAAACTCAATCCCATGATAAACCATAATAACATGGATAAACCTAGTGATGGCGTGAAGTAAAGTAATGCAACAAAAGGTAAGATATAACCACTCAATAAAACAATGGTTTTGGTAACCATGGTAGCATTGGCATGTTTGCTAATTCCGTTTTCTGTGAAGTAATTATCTACTCTACTCTTTAATACTGAAAAAAATGGTGACTTATGTTTAGGGACAAATTTAACTTGTTGCTTTTGGTTCATTTATTTTAAGGGATAATCTATTTGAATGCACAAGATATACAACATAAGCAAATTTAAAATAAAAGAATTGTCATTTTATTCCCAAAGGTCTGTGTAAGTTGGGTTCAACAAAGGTAATAACTCATCTTTGTTCATAGTTAACTCAATTGTACCTTGAGCGTATGAAGCAACCTCATATGGATTAAATAACCAAGTTATACCCTCGTTGGTAATAATAAAGTTATCGTTTAAGTGAAACTTGTTGTCTTTAAACCAGTATCCGGCCTCATCCAAATCAGCATTTACGGGTAGTTCACTTGCTGTTCTAAAATCGGCTTCAGCCAAACTTAATAATCTACTCAAACTACTGTCGTTAAATAATTTTTGCAGCGTTAAAATTTCGTTTTTAGGTTTATAGTAGTTGCTATAAATAGTAGAGTACATGCCATGCGCACCGCCCGTATAATCGTCCATTTCAACACTTAAGCATACTACTTTATTGCTTTGAAATGGCACACTGATATTGGTTTGGCTATACCAGCTCTGCTCGCTGTCTTTAAACTCTTTTATAAACTTTTCGTACTCGGCCATAAAAGTGTATTGTGACTTTTCTAAGTTTGAACTTTTTGTAACACCAAAAATAGTAAGCACCAAATTGTTTAAACTATCTGCTAAAGGTTGTGGTGAGGTAAACAATGGATAACTGTAAGAAATGTGGGCACAATCAGGAGAATCGATATTACAGTTTTGGTAAACACGTTGCAATAATTGCATTTCATAAGTTAACGTATCGTTGTATTGTAATGCTGTTTTTTGGCATGAAGAATGAAAAAATGCAGCAGCAAAAGTTAAACTCAATAGGCTAAGTATAAATTTATTCATATTTCTTGTGTGATGTTCGATGTAAATGTAAGCAATTAGCAATAAATGTATACAAGGTAAGTTGCGTTGAGTTTATGCTTTGTGTTTAGGCTCGTAAATTAAACGAATAAATGTACTAAAGCGCTCCAGTTCTCTTTTAATGGGTACTCCAGTTACAATGCCTACCATCAAATTATTACTTATTGCAAGTCGCATTTGAGGTCTGATGGTCATGTCAAAATCATTTTTAAATATTGATTTATTAAACTCAACCCCAATAAAGTTTCTTGTACCACTAATCATGTAGTGGAAGTTACTATTAACTTGGTATGTGACTTGTGATGGTGCATTAATGTGTTTTTCTATAACCGGACCAGTATATAATAAGGTGTGCAAATTATCCGTCCAACGTTTTGCTGCTACAAAAAATGGGTTGTATTTGTTGCCGTTAACAATGCGCTCTTTATTGTACTGATTAAATGATGTTAAAGTAACTTCGTTAATATAACCAATGGCCAGTGATAAACTGCGTTTTTCCGAAACATAAAAAGAATATTGAATGGCTGTTTTAATGCCATTTAATTTACTTGCAGGTATGGTGGTATTTCTATACTCAGGACTTGATGGATAGTACCAACTAAATGGCAGTTCAACTTCTAACCCTAAACGATTAATTGGAGCCCATTCGTACTCTACTAGTGTGGTATATTCGTCAAACCTGTTTTTGTCTGTCATGCCAAGACCCACATTCCATTCACGCTCACCTTTACGTGCACCTAAGTCTCGTATTAAATCAATAAAAATAGGTTCAGCATGTAATACCTTGTCAGCACCTTTTATATCCTCGGTTTCGCTAATGTACAAACTATCCAAAAGCGATTTTTCCTCTTCCGTAATTTCAATCTGTGCGTATACCGTTATTGGTAAAATTAAAATCAACAAAATATATAACCTCATCATATCAACTAAACGAACAGTTGCAATAGTAATTGCCGAAGTAAATAAAAATTGCCCTGAATTAAAAGCCAATTGATGTATTGAATCAACTAAACAAAAACGGCCGACACGTATAGGTCAGCCGTTTTTGTAAATAGTGTTTTTTTAATTTATGCTTTTACTCCATTAGAAACCAAACACATGTTACTTACCTTGTATAACAAACGCGCACCAACGTTGGCATCCCATTCGTCTTTACCCGGAGCAACTTCGTTAATATCAAATGCAATGATTTGTTTTTTAGCCTCAACTAACTTTTTAATTAAGTAAACCACTTGTTCAAACTCAAAACCACCCGGAACCGGAGTACCTGTGTTTGGACAAAGTTTTGGATCTAATCCATCAATATCAATACTTAAGTATACTTTTTTAGGTAAAGAGCCTATTATATCGTCACATATTTTACTCCACGATTTGCCTTCGTATTGTTGTGTTTTGATATCGCTGTCAAAAAATGTTTCCACTCTTTTTGAAGAATCAATAATGTCTTTTTCATCTTGGCAATAATCTCTAATACCTACTTGAACTAGCTTACTTACTTGTTCAATTTTTAAGGCATTAAACATGATGGAAGCATGTGAAAATTCAAAACCTTCGTAAGCATCACGCAAATCGGCATGGGCATCAATTTGTAAAATACCAAAACTCTCGTGTTTCTCTGCCAAAGCCTGCATCAACCCCAGTGGTGTGCTGTGGTCGCCACCTAAAAGTGCCACAACCTTGCCTTTATCCATTTGTTTTAAGGCTTCTTTTTTCACCCATTTGTTTAGGTCTTTGCAAGCCGCATCCACTTCTTTTTTAATGGATTTCATGGTTGCATTTTTCTCAGCAGTTTTACCTTCAGCATACATATCAATATACTTCTCTGCTTTTTTACGCAACTTGTTGCTGGTTGATTTTATTTTTTTGCTTATCGGTTGCATAGCAATTCCCAGTTTCCATGCATCTGCTACAAATGGGTCGTATAAATCTACTTGGTATGATGCATCATAAACCGCAGCAGGTCCATCTGCCGTACCAGCACTGTATGATACGGTAACTTCCCATGGCACAGGAATAATTACCAATGATGCATCAGCTGGTTCGAATGGTAAACCAAAAATATTGTTATCGGCACTCCCAATATCGTTTGGGTTAAATTGTGCTATTTTGTTTTCTTTACTCATAACTAAAGGCGAAAATATGGCTTTAAACCATTATTCAATGTTAAGTTTTTGATAAATGAAGGCACTCCTGACTAATCGTTTTTTTTGTGTTGCTTAAATTCTATTTTATAAATAACCCAAGCTAAACCGCCTAATAAGTGCAACAGCACTATGGCAAACATGATATTGTGC
>CAZRVA010000172.1:1766-4904 GCA_964603255.1 uncultured Chitinophaga sp. | reverse complement strand
GGGTGTAAAGTCTAAAGTCTCTTTCTTCAATAAAGATGGAGAAATAATTGACTTGTTTCATGACTTCTCATATGATACTTCAGAATCCCAAAATGTCAAATCATTTACAGTAAATCAACGACCAGACATTGTTCTGAGAATAACAAAGAATGATTTGAAAGAGAACTATGTTCTTACATATTTATATGATGCAAAATACCGGCTTGCATCAGACGACAAAGAAGGCTCTCCAGATTTACCAACTGAAGACTCTATCAATCAAATGCACCGATATAGAGATGCAATTTATTACGTAAACAAGAACAAAACAAAACCTGAAAAAGAAGTAATTGGTGCTTATATACTTTTTCCTGGTTCTGGTGAAATTGAATCCATAAAAAAACTTGACTACTATAAATCAATTGAATCTGTAAATATTGGAGCATTTCCTCTAAGACCAAACGATTATTCAAATAGAGTATTACTAGAAGACCATTTAAAAACAATAATTGGACTTGATACGGAGACAATTTTGAATGATGTATCACCGCAGAAATTGACTTCTTATGAAAAGCACAACCCTGAAGTTCTTATTGGCATTGTAAATAAAGGGAATCAAACTATTTACTTTGAAAATGAAACCAACCTTTTATATCATACAGGAAAGGTGAAACCATCTAAATTGAAAGATGAAGATGCAGGTTATGTCAAAATCAAATCAGATATTAAATATTTTGCCCCGTATTATTCAGGCAAGGGTATTAAGGAATACTATGAGATTCTTGATTTTAGAATAATCCCAAGAAATGAAATTTTTCCTAAAAACCACATTTTGGCAAAGGCAGAAGACAAAAGCGATAGATTAATAATATCACTAGGTAAGAAATTTGTAATCGACAAGAATAAATATTTTACTTGCCCAATTACAGTTTACAGATATACAACTCTAAAAAACATCAGAACCCCCACCCAAAATAAAATATCCGTTTTAAAAGTAACTTAACCCAATTTGGGGTTATGCAATTCTTCTCACCACATTATCCTTCAACTCGTACACTTGTCCGCTTTCGGGGCAAGTGGCTTTACCTTCAGCATCAAATTGCAAACGGTGTCCAAACTCGCTCATCCAACCTAATTGGCGTGCCGGATTACCAACCAATAATGCATAGGCTGGAACATTTTTAGTAACCACAGCTCCTGCTCCAATAAATGCAAATTCGCCAATATCATGACCACACACAATGGTGGCATTTGCCCCAATGGAAGCTCCTTTGCCCACATGGGTTTTGGCATACGAACCTCTGCGGTTAACTGCGCTGCGCGGATTGGTTACATTGGTAAAAACACAAGATGGACCAAGAAATACATCATCATCACAAGTTACACCGGTATAAATAGATACATTGTTTTGAATCTTTACATTATTGCCCAAAATCACTTCGGGACTAATAACCACGTTTTGTCCAATGTTACAGTTTTGGCCAATTACACACTTACTCATGATGTGTGAGAAATGCCAAATTTTAGTTCCGTTTCCAATGGTACAACCTTCATCAATAAAGGCCGATTCGTGGGCAAAATAATTGTTTTCCATAGCATTCAATTTTACGTTAAGTAATACGTTTTTCAAAACTTAGTTTTCAAAGTAATACTGTCGTACAACATGATTTAACTTCTATTCCAACATTTTAACTTGCACCAAAACGTTGCCCACACTATTTTTGCGACATTATGTACCTAAAAAACAAAATACTAGCCCTTATTTTGTTGCTTTTTTATGTTTTGGTGTTTAATGTTCCGGCAATTGCAAAAGACACTATTTATATTCAGTTAAAATGGAAACACCAATTTCAATTTGCAGGATATTATGCTGCTATTAATAAAGGTTACTTTAAAAACCTAGGTTTAAATGTGGCATTGCGCGAAGGTGGACCCAATATAAATGCGGTTAACGAGATTGAAAGTGGTAGGTCGCAATATGCAGTTTCTTCCTCAGAAATTATATCTAACTACATAGCCGGAAAACCGCTTAGTGTTATTACTGTTATCTTTCAACACTCTCCGTATGTATTAATTACATCAGCCCAAAGCAACATTAAGCGCCCATCCGATTTGATTGATAAAAAGGTAATGGCAGCCAATGAACAAGGATGGACACAAATAAAAGCCATATTTTTAAAAGAAGGAATAGACCCTGCATTGTTAAAAGTGCAGCAACATAAATGGGGATTTTCGCATTTACAAAATGGCGAAGCCGATGCCATGTCGGCCTACAGTTCTTTCGAGCCATTTATGCTTAAAAAACTAGGTATTGAGTTTAACATGCTTAAGCCGGTAGATTATGGCGTTGATTTTTATGGCGATTTACTATTTAGCACCCAAGATTACGTTAATAACAATACAGAAGAAGTAGAAGAAATAAGAGATGCATTGATACAAGGCTGGGAATATGCATTTAGCCATAGAGAAGAAATGGCTGATTATATTCTATCATTACCCGGGGTTAAAGAAAGAGGAATAGACAAAGAGGTTTTACTTAGCGAAGCCAATGAGTTATACCAACTCACTCAACCCGATTTAATAGCTATTGGACACATGAATACCGGCCGGTGGCAAGCTATTTTAAATACATACAAAGAGTTAGGTTTGGCCCCTGCAAATACTACATTGGGTAACTTTATTTTCACATCATCACCAGATGAGTACCGACACAAGTTTAGAAACGCATTTTATATAAGTTTAGGCTTATTGGTTACTGTGCTTTTTATATTGGCTTACAACTATCAGTTAAAAAAAGAAGTAAACAAACAAACCCAAAAAATACAAGCCACAACAGATGAGTTGATGTTGAGTAATGCCGAATTAGAAAAATTTGCTTACGTGGCCTCGCACAATTTAAGAGCTCCTGTTGTAAATATTATAAGTTTGTTATCGTTGTACAACCTCGAAAATCCGGCCTCAGAGGACAACACCTATATTATTGAGAAACTGGATTCAACCACCAAAAATTTACACAATACACTTAAAGATTTAATTCAGGTTGTTTCTAGTAAATCAGTAGGAATTGACATACAGGATTTAAATATTGAAAAGGTTTATGAGGAAGTAAAAGAGTCGTTAAGCGAATTAATTAGCAGTACCGAAACCACTATTTATACT
>CAZRVA010000172.1:0-1756 GCA_964603255.1 uncultured Chitinophaga sp. | reverse complement strand
CTATTAAATATAGAAAACCCGATGTACCGGCAATTGTAGAGGTTTCAACCCGATTAAAAAACGGCCTGATAGAACTTAGGGTATCTGACAACGGAATGGGTATAAACCTAAAAAAACATGGCGAAAAATTATTCGGGTTATTTCAGCGTTTTAACCCAAGTATTGAAGGTTCGGGCATAGGTTTACACATTGTAAAAAAGCAAGTTGAAACACTTGGCGGAGAAATTAAAGTAGAAAGTACAGTAAATATTGGAACTACTTTCTATATTTACATCAAATCTTTACCAAAAACTTAACCCATGAATATACTTTTAATTGATGATGATGAGGTAACTAACTACATTAACAAACGTATTTTTAGTGTAGCTTATCCAAACTCCAACATTGTCATTGCTTGTAATGGTGCCGAGGCGCTAAACCTTATAGAAAGTAACTTAAACAACGCTGGACCAATTTTTAATTTGGTTTTGGTTGATATTAGTATGCCCGACATGGATGGCTGGGAATTTATTGATGCCGTTTCGGATGCTAAATATGCACCTCAGCACAATGGAAGTTTTTTCATGCTCACTTCATCTGTTTTTGATGATGACATTATTAAAGCACAAAGCAAACCCATTATTAAAAAGTTTTTTTCAAAACCACTCGACACTCAAAAAATAAAAGAAATGGTGGAACTATGCTCATAGTCCCACCATTTTTATTTTAGACTTATAAAACGGTACTTAATTTCCGTTAATCCAAATTTTCCAACTGTTTTGTTCAGTTTGGTTTGATGTGCTTAAAACGTAAACTCCGGCACTTAAGTAATGTACATCAATGCTTAAAAACCCGTTAATCACTTGTGTATTTACCTTAATTTGCTCTCCTTTTAAATTGGTTAATGTTACCTCATTAAAATCCAAATTTGGCAACACAATACTTTTTTGTTGTGCATCATAAACCGGTGTAAAAACTTCCTCTACTTTTTCATTTACACCAATTACTTTACTGTAATCAAAATTACCGTCATAATCCACTTGCTTAATGCGATAGTAAGCCGAAGTGGGAGCATCATCCAAAAATTTGTAATTATTGGCAACAGCTTGATTTCCTCCGCCTTTTACTTTACCCGCCACAACCCAATCAAAACCATTATCACTTTTTTCTACTTCAAAAAAGTTATTGTTAATTTCAGTTAAGGTTGTCCAACTTACTTCAATTACCCCCTTGTTGTTTCTTTTGGCAAATACATCACCCCATTTTACAGGAAGCACAGTTGCCGAAAATGTTCTTGCATAAATAAGATCTCCTCCACTTGAGTTATCGTTATTGCTTGAATTAATGGCCACATGAAAAACCGGACTTGCACCTATAGTGTTGGGAGTGGTGTACTGAAATTGCCAAGTTTTGGTACTACCCGGGGCCGATGTTCCTGATGCATCGTGCATTAAATACATTCGGTTGGGTCCTGTTGTTGTTGATATTTGTGTTTCGCTGCTAGATGCAATTAATGTGCCTATACTGGCCGATAAACTATTGGCACCCGAAGGTAAAACACACAACTGAAATCCATATCTGCTTCGACCGGCTTGGCTAAAACCAAGGTTAAAAGTGTATGTAGTGTTAGGTTGCAAAGCTGTTAGCGATGTACTTGTTGTTAGCGTTATATTGTTAAGCGCACCACCACCATTTAAGGCAGTACCACCATGACAAGCAGTACAATTAGATTCTCCGGGTGCGTTGGTATGCCCATCTGGAGGACCACCAGAGTATG
>CAZRVA010000171.1:0-4943 GCA_964603255.1 uncultured Chitinophaga sp. | reverse complement strand
ACACCATTTATGGTTACGTTTGTTCTTGTTGGATCAATACCACGAATACGAATACCCGTGTAACCAATGCCCGCACCTGCATCAGAATTAATAACAGTTGATGGTGTAAGATTTAACAAAAATGGTAAATCTTGACCATGATTTTGTTTGGCCAACTCTTGCTTATTGATGTTGGTAAAAGTGGTAGCGCTGTTTTCTTTTGCACGAGTTGCTTGTACAAGGGCTTCACCATTTAAAACAGTGGCTGGCTCGGCTAATAAAACCAAATCTGAAACACTATTTCCGTTTACTACAATGGTTTGAGTTACATTTTTAAAACCAATAAAACTTACGGTTAACGTGTAATCGCCATTGTTTAAATTTTTAAAATTGAACTCACCTTTTTCGTTGGTTAATGCAGTACGAATTACATTTTTTGATGAGCTCAGGTGAACTGAAGCATCAGACAAAGGAAGTTGTGTGTTTGCGTTTTTAACTGTACCGCTAACATGTTGTTGTGCATAGGCCAATGTTTGCCATCCAATTGCAAACAGCAGCCATAATAGCTTTTTCATTACATAAATTAATTAAGGTTAAACAAAAACAGCAACCGGGGTAGGTTGCTGAAATCAATTGTTTTACCTTCTTGGAATAGTTAATATTTACGGTTGTGCACCACCTAAATTATTAACTATGAGTTTGTCTACTCCCTTCGCGAGCATTACCTCGGCAGGTTCCAAGGGTATGATCTCAGGCAATATGTTGTTAGGCACATCACCACCCCAAAGACAGGTGCAAATGTATGTTTAGATTTTTGAATTAAACAAATAGATTTTAACGAGCGTAACTATCAATATAAATTATAATTAGTTTTGGTGCATGGTATTTACTAATTACCTCGAAATTTCAGGAGCAGGCTTAAGTATATTGTATAGCCTTTTTTTAATGCGTGAAAAAACCATTGGTTGGTGGTTTGGTATTGCATCATCGTTAATTGGGGTTGTACTTTTTTATCAAACCAAAATATATGCGCAGGCTATTATTAGTTTATACTTTGCTTTGGTTGGGGTTTACGGTTTATGGTATTGGAAAAAAGCCGAGCAAAAAAACGAACACATAAACAATTGGCAAGTTTTTACACATGTAAAAGCAATTGTATTGTTTACAGTTTTAAGTTTAGTAAGCGCAACTTTTTTTGAGAAATATACAGATAGTGCAAGCCCATACTTAGATAGTTTTATTACATTATTTGGATTGCTTGCTTCTATAAAAGAAGCCCGCAAAATTTTAACAAGTTGGGTGTATTGGTTTGTTTTAAATGCGTTTAGTGTGCTGCTTTATTACCAACAGGGTTTGGTTTATTACGCAGTATTAATGGTAGTTTACACGCTTATTTGTATTGGTGGATTTATAAACTGGTATAAAATTTACAAGCAAAATAGTACTACATAAAAAAGCCGCTAAGTTTAATTTAGCGGCTTTAATTCTTCATCAGTTTATCAATACTTTTTGGGTGATGTATTTGTTACTTTCATCCAGTACAGATATAAATAGCATGCTGTTTTTACTTGCTTTATCTCTTATATCTAACGGTATTTGATTGTTTCCTTTAACAACATTTGTCTCTTTGCTGTAAATAAGTTTACCCAAAACATCAACTGCATTAATGGTAACATTTCCTGTTTGGTTTGATGTAAAATCTATTGTAAAAACGCCTGTGTTTGGATTTGGATAAACACTAAAACTATTGGTTGATTTAACTTGCTCTGTTAATCCGGTAACAGTTGGCACAAAACTTAAACCACCTATGGCTACATCAATTGTTTCCATGCCTGATGTAGCTTGGTATCCTCTTGCAAAGGTTACCATGCGCACATCAACAGGATTTAAACCATAAGCAATAGAGTCAGATTTAAAATCACTTAATGGTATGTGATACAGTTTACCTTCAGGTATTAAATCAACCGTTGTATAATATTGACTTCTCCAATTTACAATACTATCTCTTACCAAAGTTAAGTTGGCTTTGCCGTTACCACTAGCGTAGAAATCAACATGTGAATATGCGGTTAAGTTTGCAGGAACATTGCCTTGCACCAAACCCTTAAACAACATTACATAATCATCAGAAACCGCAGTTACGGAAGCATGACGATATACCGAAAGCGCATTAGGGTTGTAAATACGTGTAGGTTCGTTGCTGGTAACATAGCGGGTAATTGTGGTATAATTTCTATCATAATCTAAACCCCAATTTGCATCAGCCATGTAAATTAAATCTGTTACAAAAGTATCTATGGTAATGTTAGCGCTGTATTCGTAACCATCATTAACAACCAATTCAACAATTTCATCATCGCCCTTTGTTAATGTTTTTAAATAATTGCGTTGGGTTAAATTAGATTGTTCGTTTATGCGCTCCTCCATAGCTAACTCAATAGTTACAGGTTTATCTAAATTACGGAAATGCAACTTTAACTTAGAACCATTTCTGTATCCTTTTGTAACGTATACTTGAGGAATAACAACTTGATTAATTTGTTGTATAGGCGCACTTGCACCAACACGATTGATAATATCAGTTACAAGTTTATTAGCATTTTCTGGCGTTGATGACCATACTTGGAAATTGTATAAAGTATCTTCTTGACTCATTTCGGCCAACAGCCAATTTGTTTGTAATGAATAATTAATGTTACCATCTGTTTTGCCAATAACAAACGAAACACCAAATTCCATAGAACCATCAGGCTGTTTAAGTAAGTACCTTACAAATTTAAAACCGGCAAGTGAAACAGAATCTACATTAAGTAAGGTAGCACCTTTTAACCTATCGCAAATATATTTGGTATGCGAGTAGGGCTTATTTTTAGTTTTAATACCTAGCACAACAGCTTTGGGTACGTTGTTTATCAAATAATCAACAGACATTACCTCGAGTGCGTTGGTAATGTTTACTAAGTCTGTAGGACTTGTTACACGTGCAACATCACCAGCTGTTAAAGACGTTGGAATCATATCTGATAATGATAAGTTGCCGGAGCGTTTACCAAAATTACCCGGACTAGTTACAAACAACGGAGAGGTTGCATAATTTACCTTACGCGGAATACTGTTACGCGATTTATTAAATTCACGCAGGCCAACCAAACCACCCAGGCTTTCACTTTCTAAACCACCGCCATTACCTGAACCAACGCTATCAGATGTAACAATAACCCAAGCAAAAGCAGTATCTAAACACCCTATTGAGCTTTTTACAATTTGGCATACAAAGTATGGACCAACAGCCTGGTAGGTTTTGGTGGTATTTACTGTTGTACCGGGTGTTGAACCATCACCATAACGCCAATCGTAAGTGTAACTGTTGTTCGGGCTAGTGGTTGTAAAAACAAAGTTGTTACCTGTAATTTCTTGTATACTATCATTAATACTAAAACCAATTACCGGAGCAGTTTCAACTAAAACCTGCTTAATTATACTATCAATGCCACCTACTGCGGTAACCTTTAATTTAACTTGATAAGTACCTGCCATTGCATAAACCTTGTTGGGGTTTGCAAGGGTTGATGTTGTTCCATCGCCAAAATCCCAGAGGTAGCTCATTGGTGCAGTTCCGGTACTGCTTGATGTAAAATTGAAACTATTGTTGTAATCACATTGCTTATCATTGTTCACATCTATGTGTGCTTTAGTTACGGCAGCACAACCTGCAACAGTTGGTACAAACGGATAATAATGGTTTTCGCCACCGGCATGGTGGTATGATTGCCCAATAACTTGGCCTTGAATATTGGATTGGTTTTGGGTTTTAACAATATCGGCAAACGGAGCAAAAACAGTTCCTTGAACGGTGTTATTACCTTGTATGTTTAAGGTTGTTGTATTATAAAAATTATAAATAATGTAAGGGCAATTGTTTCCGCCAATACCTGCTTGATTCCATACATTCCAATTAAAATTGCCCGGAGCATTTACGTTTACCACCAAAACCTGACTTGCACTTGGTGCATTAGCATAAGTAAATACATTTACACGGTTTAAATCAGCACCAGAAACATTTAAATAATTTATTCCCGGCTTTAATGTAATTCTTACTTGCGAAGGCAAATTATTAGGACCAATTACCAGTCCATTTGGCGTAGTTAAATATGCATTGTGGCTACAAATACTCATTTTGGTTGAGTTGTTTTTTAACGCAACAAAAGCACTATTAAAATCAACTAATCCACCTTGAAAAACCGGATTATTTGTTGCCGATACACCCAAGTTAATGGCATTGGCTTGTAATTGAATTCGGCCCGAGCTGTTATAATTTCCAAAGGGAGTAATTCTTATTGGTGATGCAGCATTGTTTAAATCGCGATACCAAGTGCTTAAATTAGTACTATCGCCAATTTTTACGTAACCATTCCTATTTACTTGCAAAACGGAGTTGTTTTGAAGCGAAACTCGGCCCCCAACCAATAGTGTAACACTGGTTGATGAAACGCTAAATGTTCCGTTATGATTGGTTGATACTTGGTAGTTTCCACCAACTGCAAGCTCACCACCAATAGCCACAGGGCCTTCGGTTTCGTTGGTTACCAACAATGCATCCTTCTGCAAAAATACGTTAAAACCGAGTGCAGGAGCTGTTGGACTTTGCGCATAAGTTGCAGAAATAAAAAAAAGTAAACAGGTTAATAATTTCGTTTTCATAAGTTGTTAACTGCCCGAAAGTTATTACCCAATAATGGCTTGGTCTGTTATTTTATTTATAAAGCCACATTTAAAAATTTATCAGTTAATTAATGGTTTGAATGGGGGCTGAAAGATTAATTATTTGATTTAACACCAATTAGATTATTGTATACAGAAACCTTTTAATTACATTTATAAAACTAAACCATATAAACATGAAATATTTTTTAGCCCTAATTATTGTTCTTACCTTATCAAACAAATGTGTAAAAGCACAACAG
>CAZRVA010000170.1:0-4997 GCA_964603255.1 uncultured Chitinophaga sp. | reverse complement strand
TGTAAGCCTTCGCGTAATTCTTTTAAATTGGGTTTGAATAGGTCGGCATTTTTATATGCATTAAAGTTGCGTTTTTTCGGATCAACCACAACCGGAATGCCTCTTAGGTGAGCTTTCTCTGTTATTTTAGCAATGTTTTCTGTTGTTAAAACACCTTTATCATAATCTTCAAAAATCAACACATCAGCATCAATTAATAATTGATGAATGCGCTCAACCAATTCGTAACTTTCTACAGAAGAAATAGGCTCTGTATTTTCTGTATCAATGCGCAACATTTGTGTAGCTTGCGATATTACGCGAAGCTTTACCGTTGTTGCCCTATCTTTTGATTTTACAATTCCTGTAGTGCCTACACCGTGTTGGTGAAACAAATCGATTAAATCGTCTCCATCTTTATCATGACCAACCACTGAGCAAACAATTGGTTTTGCACCAAGAGCAACCAAGTTCATAGCCACATTAGCTGCACCTCCTAATCTGTTTTCTTTCTTTTCTACAGCAACAACAGGAACAGGAGCTTCGGGCGAAATACGTTCTACCTTGCCAAAATAGTAGGCATCAATCATCACATCGCCCACCACTAAAACTTTTAAACCTTTAAATTGCTCAAGTATATTTTTCATTGTTGTTGATTCGATAAAAGTGTTTAACTAAGCATATCTAATGCTTTTTTTATTCTGCGCATAGCTTCTACAATTTTTTCATCGCTGGTGGCATAACTTATACGTATGCATTGTGGTGCACCAAATGCTTCACCGGTAACCATACTTACATGTGCATGGTGCAATAAATACATGCATAAATCTGTAGCTGTATTTATTGTTTTACCTTCAAACGATTTGTCGAAATAATAACTTACATCCGGGAATAAATAAAACGCACCTTCAGGATTATTGCATACCCAATTCGGAATTTGTTTTACTTCTTGTAAAATCAACTCACGTCTGCGCTTAAATGCTTTTACCATTTCTTCGCTAGGCTTCATATCACCATTAAGTGCGGCAACCGCTGCTTTTTGAGTTATACTACTGGTAGCAGAGGTAAACTGACTTTGAATTTTTTCGCAAGCTTTGGTAATGGATGGATGAGCGGCCATGTAGCCTAACCTCCAACCGGTCATGGCATATCCCTTAGATAAGCCATTGATGGTTATTACACGATCTTTAATGCTTTCAAAACAACCTATACTTTGGTGTTTACCAACAAAGTTGATAAACTCATAAATCTCGTCAGAAATGATGTAAATGTTTGGATGTTTTTCAAACACACTTACCAATGCAGCTAACTCATCTTTACTGTAAACGCTGCCCGTTGGGTTACAAGGTGATGAAAAAATAAACAACTTACTTTTTGGAGTAATTGCAGCTTCTAATTGTTGTGCGTTTATTTTGTATTGTTGCTCAACTGTTGCATCAATAAACACAGGCACACCTTCAATTAACCTGGCCATTTCTGAGTAACTTACCCAATAAGGTGTGGGTATAATTACTTCATCACCGCTGTTTACCAAGGCCATCATGGCATTCATAATACAATGTTTGGCACCGGTTGAAACCAATATTTGATCGGGAGTGAAATGTAAATTGTTATCGCGCTTAAACTTGTTTACAATGGCTTCGCGCAGCTCAAGAATACCTGCTACCGGTGTATAATAGCTAAAGTTATTTTCTATAGCATCTTTTGCCGCATCTTTAATGTGTTGCGGTGTGGTAAAATCAGGTTCACCTAAACTCAAACTAATAATATCAAAACCTTGGGCGGCTAATTCTCTACCCAATTTAGCCATGGCTATGGTTTGCGGTTCGTTAATATAATCAACGCGATGCGCTAAATTCATGTGTTTTCAGTTAAAGTGCGAATATAGTATTTATTGTATTCGAGATTTAAGTTGTTCTAATTTATCATACATGCCTCTAAAAAAGCGATTTCGTTGCTTTTCTGATACCGCGCTGATTTGTATAGATTTACGAAGAAGGTTATTTACCCAATGGTCGTTTTCTTCCACAAATTCTGGAGTTGTAGTGCTCATCATGTTAAAAGTATTATTGCTCAAAAAAGCTAGTTTATTACCGTTTAAATCAACAATAATACTGTTGTTGCCTATCATAATTTCGCTTTGAAATAACCTGAAATTCTTGCTGCCATTTGCTTCTTTACTTTCTGTTTCTGCTTTTCGTTCCAAATTTTGGATACATGCGGTTAGGCAATCACAAATTTTTAGGGCTTGATCTTTTGTTTCAAAATATCCCGATTCCCAGAAGTATTCAATCTGTTTAACAGAACTGTTTATGGTGTCTTCACTCCAAATTTCGGTTGATTGGCATTGGTTATAGTGTTGCAACATTTCTTTTGCAACCTCAATTAATTCTGAATTTACAAGTTTTGCATTGTACTTCTTGCCATTGTAAACCTCAATATTAACAATATTTTTTAACCAATAAAATATTTTAAACGCAGTTAGTTCGTCATCGAAAAAGTGATGCCAAATGGGGATATCATCTGCTGCATATAAAATGCTGCTCTCTGGGGTTTCACTTATGCGTTTAACGTTATCGCACATGGTAACCAACCAATGTTTAAAGTTTTCCTCTTGGCCATCCAATTTAAAATAATTAAAGCTTACGTTGTTAGAGTTGGTTTGTGTTTGTGTTTCGAATGGAACTTTGAAATGAGCACATATCAGAGCAATTTCATCTATACTCAATAATGTTTCAGCCCTCAGTCTTCGGTAGGCACTATCATTACTGGTGTTTAACAACTCAGCAAGTTCGTCAACAAACGAAACATTACTTGGTACTACAGATTTTACACGGGCTAAAAATGCTTTTTGAATATCTTTTGCTTTGGTCATTTTGGGGTACTTGTTGCATGCAAGATATCTATTCTTACTCATCATTTGCAAAAAATGCAAATTACCCTTTGAGTTTTACCAACTGTTGCAAATTTTAATAAACTTTGTTTTGGTATTGGCAAACTCCAATTGGTTTGGGCTTGATAACGGGTGCAGGTTTGTACCATAAATTTTAATACATAATGAAAGAGCTAAATCATCAAATTGTATTGACAGCATTATTGCTATTCGCTACTGTATTTACATCAATTGCACAAAACGCTCGTCCTACCATTACGGTATTAAATATTGATACCAAAGGTTTATCACTCGACCATCAACAAATGGGCACCCTTGTATTTGTGCACTTGATATTAGGTAAGTTTCAATGATTAAAACTAAAAAATATGAGATTGATTTTGCTAATTTTGTTCCTAATTTTGAAATTAACAACTTACGCTCAAACAAAAATAGGTGTGTATGGTTGGTTTGGAATTACACAACTTTCATTTAATTCTAGCGCCAAAGTTGGATTAAGTTATGAAAGGAACAGACATGTTTTTTCGCTAGTAAGAAAAAAATATACAGAGGCTAATTATGAGTTTTTCAGTGTGGTTAATAAACCCAATCAAATAAAATATTTTAATAGCACACAGCTTGAATATGGTTACGCTTATCAACTCTATAATCAATCATTATTTTTTATACCCTCAGTTGCATTAGGTAACTTAACAGGTATTTGGCGTACTGATAAACGACAAGTTATTAATGTGCCTGGCTATTATTTTGAGATTGATAAATATGAGGAAATTAGCATGAACGAATGGTTTATTGCACCTCAAATTGAATTTAGCGGCCGAAAAAACTTTTTAGGTATAAACGTTGGATGTACCTATACCATAACAATGCCTCATCCTGAGTATTCTACCGGAAATTTTTTTATTAAGTTTATCATTGGTCGTTTACCTGGTAATGCAAAATAAAAATGCCCTTCTGTCAATAGAACTTTTATTATAAATCATTATTCAAGCCAACTTTTCAGTACGGTGATTTATTATCCGTCAAAATTACTTGAAAAACAAGGTGGAACTTTTGTTGATGAGCATTCGTAACGAATATTAAATTATGAACTTTAATAATTTTACCATCAAATCGCAGGAAGCTGTGCAACAAGCACAGCAAATTGCAACTGCAGCCGGCAATCAATCTATCGAAACCGGACACCTGTTAAAAGGTTTGCTCGAAACAGACGAGAACGTTGTTTCATTTTTATTGAAAAAATTAAACGCCAACCCTGCCCGTATTGAGCAGGCTTTGGAAGCCATGATTAAAGGCTATCCTAAATTAAGCGGTGGTGGCGGACAATACCTAAGTAATTCGGCCAACCAAGCATTAAGTAAAGCACAATCGTTTTTAAAAGAATTTGGCGATGAGTTTGTAGCTGTAGAACATCTATTGTTGGGACTACTCTCAGCAGGTGATAACACATCAAACCTATTAAAAGATGCAGGTGTAAATGAAAAAGATTTAAAAGCAGCCATTAAAGAATTACGTGGTGGCAATAAAGTTACTTCGCAAAGTGCCGAGGCGCAATACAACTCTTTAAACAAATACGCTAAAAACTTAAACGAGTTAGCACAAGCCGGCAAGTTAGATCCTGTAATTGGACGTGATGAAGAGATCAGACGTGTGCTTCAAATTTTATCGCGCAGGACAAAAAATAATCCGGTATTAATTGGTGAACCGGGTGTGGGTAAAACCGCTATTGCCGAAGGTTTAGCGCATCGTATTGTTAGTGGTGATGTGCCCGAAAACTTAAAATCAAAACGTATTTTTTCGTTAGACATGGGCGCATTGATTGCCGGTGCAAAATATAAAGGTGAGTTTGAAGAGCGCCTAAAAGCAGTAGTAAAAGAGGTGATGGATAGCGATGGAGAAATTATTTTATTTATTGATGAGATACATACCTTAGTAGGCGCAGGTGGCGGTGGCGAAGGTGCTATGGATGCTGCTAATATTTTAAAACCAGCGTTGGCCCGTGGCGAGTTGCGTTCTATTGGTGCAACAACCTTAGCCGAGTATCAACGTTACATCGAAAAAGATAAAGCATTAGAAAGACGTTTTCAAAAAGTATATGTGGATGAACCCGATACCGAAAGTGCCA
>CAZRVA010000169.1:832-5038 GCA_964603255.1 uncultured Chitinophaga sp. | reverse complement strand
GCAAGTTGGTGCAGGTTTGGGTGGCGCGTTAATAAAGTTTGTTGGTGTGCCTATGCCATTGCCGTTAACCAACGTATATGGAGCTTATGGAATTACTGATAAAACAACTGCTTTTGCATCTGTGCATACCACGGCACTTATGTTTGGTGTTTTTCAAACCGACATTGGTATCACACAAAATGTGCTTAAACAAAATAAGTTTATTCCGGGTATTAGTGTTAGTCCCGTTGCTAATTTGATGTTTGACAGGTGGGATAAAAATTTCAGTTTCTATCCTCAACTGGATGCCAATGCCTACTGGAACTATGGTAAAAAACAAAACTTGTTGTTTGCATCCATGAACAATTGGTTTGAGTTAAGAAAAACCAAAGCTCATAACGAAACGCAAACCACGCATTGGCTGCCAAGTATTGGGTTAGGTCACCAATGGTATGGAAAAAAAGTTAATTGGCAATTGGAAGCCAAGTACATTGCTCCCAATCAATCAAACAAAAACCTAGTGGTTGATTATATTGGTATGGGTAATACAGGAACTTTCGGTTTGTACATTGGTTTAAGTCGTAAATTTTAAGGTGATGAAAAAACAAGTTACAGTATTGTTCACAATGATATTAGGCCTAACCTCTTGTTTGAGGTTAGACAGTCAATTATTTAATTCAGAAAAGTTAACCGAGTACAAGTTTGAATCTTACACCGGAAATCGAGAGTTGGGAACTCTGCCGGTAGATTACACAGTTGCCGATAGCATGAGGAATTTGGTAACTTTTACATCTAATAGCAGCGAGGGTGCCGCAAAATTGTATGGTGTTTATTTAGGTAAAATTCAAAACATAGCCACCGATACCGTTATTTTATATTGCCACGGCAATGCCAAACACATGGATAACTATTGGAATAGGGCAAAATTATTGGCACATGTAGGTGGTAAACATCGTTATGGTGTGTTGATGTTTGATTACCGCGGATATGGTATGAGTGAAGGTAAATCATCAGAAAAAAATTTGTATGCTGATGTAGATGCAGCTTTAAAATGGTTGCAAAGTAATGGGCTGACATCAAACCGATTGATTATATACGGTTACAGTTTAGGCAGTGCACCAAGCACTGAAGTAGCTTTTGGTAATTATAGTTTGAAGCCAATTAAACTACTGTTGGAAGCACCTTTTGCCTCATCTGAAGTTATGGTGCAAGATGGCAGCAAGTTGGCCTTACCGGGTAGTTATTTTACCAGCGCCAAAATTAACAATGCTGATAAAATTAAAAGTGTAGAAATTCCATTTATGTGGATGCACGGAACAGCTGACTCTTTCTTAAGCATAAAAACGCACGGTGAAGTAGTTTATAAAAATTACAATGGTGTTTACAGAGAAGCACATCGCATAACCAGAGCCGAACATGGCGATTTACCGATGATTTGGGGTTATCAAAATTATACCAACACGGTATATCAATTTATAACAAAGTAATGGAGGTAAAACCAACACATATAGCGCAAGAAATTAAATTAAAAGTACTTCGTTTGATAGCCCAAAAGGAGCAACTTTTAGAGCAGATACAATTGTTGATACAAGAGAATAATGCGCTTAAATCTGAAATTCAGCAACAAAAAAATACCATAGAAACGCTGCAAACACAAAATAAAATCGTTAAACTTGCTGAAATACTCCCATCAACTGATGAAGATAAGCACGAGTTGAAAAAGCAACTTAATGTTTATATCAAACAGATTGATGAGTGTATTAGGTTGTTAAGCGAATAAAACTTGCTTACGTTGAAAGAATTATCTATAAAAGTGAATATAGCCGACCGCTATTACCCGCTCAAGGTTACGCCTGAGCAGGAAGAAATAGTGAGGCAAGCAGCAAAGCTTATAAACGACAAACTAAAAGCGTTACAGCAGGAGTTTGACGTAAAAGATAAGCAAGATATGCTAAGCATGACGGTGCTTGAGTTGGCCACTCAACTCATAACATTACAAAGTAAAAATGTTATTGAAGATGATGGTCTTACAACTCAATTACACGAGTTGCGCACACTTTTAAAAGATGTTTCTATTTAATGTTGCCGGTGTAAGTCCTTAACGGTCAATTTATCACATTTAAACGTTAGTTAAATTATGGACGCATTAGTAATTATTGTTGCAATGATTGCTTTAGGTGCAGGTGCCGGGATAATGTATGTGGTTAACCAAAACTCGCTGAAGAAAAAAGCAGCGGATATGCTTAAAGAAGCTGAAGCAAAAGGTGAACTACTATTAAAAAACCGTCAACTTGAAGCCAAAGAAAAGTTTTTGCAATTAAAGGCCGAACACGAAAAAGAAGTAAGCCAACGCAATCAGCAAATTGCACAACAGGAAAACAAGCTTAAACAAAAAGAGCAAACCCTGAATCAAAAAATTGAGCAAACCCAGCGCAAGGATGCTGAGATGGATCAATTAAAACAAACCTTACAACGCCAACAAGAAGTTTTAAGCCAAAAGAAAGAAGAGCTTGAAAAACAAATTGGCAGTCAGGTTAAACAATTAGAAAAAATTGCAGGTTTAACAGCTGAAGAAGCTAAAAAACAATTGGTTGAAACCTTAACCAATGAAGCCCGTACCGATGCCATGACCTACATAAAAGATATTGTAGATGAGGCAAAGTTAACTGCAGGTAAAGAGGCTAAAAAAGTAATCTTAAATAGTATTCAACGTACTGCTGCAGAGCATGCCATCGAAAATTCAGTATCGGTATTTAACATTGATAGCGATGAAATGAAGGGCCGTATTATTGGTCGCGAAGGCCGTAATATCCGTGCTTTAGAAAGCGCAACCGGTGTAGAAATTATTGTAGATGATACCCCTGAGGCAATTATCCTTTCTTGCTTTGATCCTATTAGACGTGAGATTGCACGTTTAAGTTTACATCGTTTGGTACAAGACGGACGTATTCACCCCGCTCGTATTGAAGAAGTAGTTGCTAAAACGCGTAAACAACTTGAGGAAGAAGTTGTAGAAATTGGTGAGCGCACTTGTATTGATTTAGGAATACATGGTTTACATCCTGAATTAATTCGTATGGTTGGCCGCATGCGTTACAGAAGTAGTTACGGACAAAACTTATTGCAGCATAGCCGCGAGGTAGCTAACTTATGTGCTACCATGGCAGCTGAGTTAGGCTTAAACGTAAAGCTAGCTAAACGTGCTGGTTTATTACACGATATTGGAAAAGTACCTGATGATGATGCAGAAACTCCACACGCATTATTGGGTATGAAATTGGCCGAGAAATACAAAGAACATCCAGAAGTAGTAAATGCTATTGGCGCGCATCACGATGAGATTGAGATGACTTCCATATTGGCACCAATTATTCAGGCTTGTGATGCGATTTCAGGTTCTCGCCCGGGTGCACGCAGAGAAGATAGTGAAAACTACATGAAGCGTTTACGCGATTTGGAAAACATTGCATTAAGTTACAATGGTGTAGAAAAAGCGTATGCTATTCAAGCAGGTCGTGAATTACGTGTAATGGTTGAATCAGAGAAAGTAAGTGATCAACAAGCTGATATTATTTCTATAGATATGAGTCAGCGTATCCAAAAAGAAATGACTTATCCTGGCCAAATTAAAATAACCGTTATCCGCGAAAAACGATCGGTTAATTACGCTAAGTAATCATCAACATTAAAACATAAAAAATGCCTCACACTTGTGGGGCATTTTTGTTGTGGGATTTATTAGATCAATTATTTGGGTTGAAGAGAGGAGACATTACTGTTTACTCTTCACTACGAGAGGTTGTATCGTTATTTTTGAAGAAACGGTCGTAAATTTCTTTAGCAACCATAAATACACCTAAGGGCACTACTATAAAGGCCAATTTGTTATAATCTGCCGCAGCGGCAAAATCAAAATGTATGAGGTGTTGTACTGCCCTTGTCATTCCGCAAGCGTAACATTGCATATCAAACAACAATACTGATAAACAAACCGATTGTCCTTGGTCAAAATAACCAGCGGGTAATATAAGCAGTGTGATACCTAATAGCATCAATAACGAGATTACTGTATATCCTTTTTGCTTTCTACTAAAAGTTGCCATTTTATTTGTTGATTTTAACGGTTGTAGATTCCCCTTTTTTCAGCACTGCAACCAAAGATGTTTCATTTTTGTCGTCTCTTAACTTAATGTTAGCCGTGCATGGTGAAGTATTACCTTCGCTCAC
>CAZRVA010000169.1:0-822 GCA_964603255.1 uncultured Chitinophaga sp. | reverse complement strand
CTTTAATAGGTACAATTAATGTTTTTTTTTGGTTTGTAATAATGAATTTATCTAATACCTTTTCTCCATTTATGTCAATGCTTATTTCATCTTTATCTTCGGTTTGACCGTCCCACACATCAATAATAATTTCTTGGGAACTCCAGGTTAAACTTAATGTTTCATTACTTTTAATGATGTTGTTGTTGGTTCGTGTTTTTAGGTCATCAACTTTCTTTTTAATGGTAGCCAAGGTGTCCTTATTTTTGATGTTTTTAGACGTAAGTAACTCATCGGCCAGTTTATTGATATAATCTGAACTCATTAGATATAAGTAACCATCAGCACATTTTTTGCCTGACTTAAATTTGCCAACAAATGCACCTTGTATAATGGTTTTATCCTTAATTGTTTTGAGCTTGGCATTATTGGCTTCTATAAAACAAAAGGTACCAACATCAGCTTGCGATTTGGTGTTTAAATTTCCAATCTCTTTAAACGAGATGGTCTTTTTGTCCTTGCTTATTCTACCTTCAATTTTCGATAAAGTTCTGTCAGCACCATAAATATCACTTAATGATGTTCCTTTAATAGAACCATCTGCATCCTCTTTAAAATTTAGCTTAAAAGTGATGATGGTTTTATCAGATAATTGAAGGGTTCCAATAAATTCATAGTTTTTAACTTCCTGACTAATAAGGTGGTTTTGAATGATGAATGAAAATATAAGTAATAGGTATTGTTTCATTAATTTTTTTTTATAGTTTCGATATTAACATTTATAAACTAAATTATGAAAAAAATTAAACTAGCATTAGTTGCTTTGGTAGCAACAGTAATCAT
>CAZRVA010000168.1:0-5046 GCA_964603255.1 uncultured Chitinophaga sp. | reverse complement strand
TTGTTTAATAGGTTTAATTAGTTTAACAGCATAAAAATGGCTAGAATTCCATGCATTAGTACCGGAGAAGCCCACTGCAGCGTATGCTTTTCCACTATGTGCGTGTTGAAAGCCAAATACATTACTTGGTACACCACAGTAAGAGTCATTTGTACATTCATGATAGTATTGCCCACCACCACCACTGGCAAATCTTTTATCTATTCCAACATTTTCCCAATCTGCACAAAACTTTTCAATGTGGTCATCAATTAAATTCATATTGTTAAATGTTGGGCACAATTTCATTAGCTCAAAACCCGGATTGGGTACCAGGTTTTGAGCTATTACGTTTGATTGTAATAGTAATAAAAACGATATAAAAATATACCTAATCATTACTGGTGCTTAACAAATTTAACATGTTTTACAAATTCGCTTTTTATACAAAGGCCTTTAGTAATCAACACTACGAAACCTTCTCAAATCGCTTCACCTTTCTCCCATCAACTACTATAGTTTCATTAAACATAGTTAATGGGCGCACCCAAATGGCTCCGTAGCCAAAATCGGGTGTATCATATAATGCTTTATACACCACTAATTCCTCAAGCGTTTCGCTGTGGTGCGCAATGCCAATTACTTCATATTGTTTGCCTTTGTAGTGGCGGTAAATGCTTCCTGGTATCATAGTATGGTTGATTGATTGATATTGAACCTTATTAATTGAGCCTTTTAAAATCAAACAATAATCTGTATTATTTTTGCGTTATCAAAAGTGATTGTAATGAAAAACTAGTTTTTCAAAATTAACTTTGTAGACCAAACTTTGTAAACCAAAATTAAAACCATTATGAAAAAAATTATTAACTTATCCCTAATTTTACTTTTTTGTTTAAGTAAAGCAACTCCACAATCCACTCAACTAAAAAGATGGTACGTTGGGGCAATGACATTAACACGACTTCAACCTCTTTAACATCCTCCACATTGCCAATAACTAATCCTAATATAAACCTTAATGGTGCAGGTAATGGCATTTACGATGTAAATGGAAATATTCAGTTTTACATTACAGGTGGGCAGGTTTTTAATAAATTTGGCACTTCTATAGGACAGCTTAAAGTAAATAACCTCAACTTATTCACCATTGTTAGTGTGGTTCCATTTAGTAATAATGATAACTGCAAAAACAAATATTATATTTTTTATGTCAGTTCCTCTAATGGCCTTAGTACAACCCGATCACTTTTTTGTGCAATAGTAGAAGTTGATATTACCACAGGCAACATCAATTTCTCACATTACGCCCCAACAACAACCTCGTTTGAATTGCTAACGGTTACTGGCTCCTTGTGCAGTGCAATAGCGGTTGGCAACCTTATTAACAACAAGCGTTTTTTATATGTGGTTAATGGCACAGGAAATACCTCGTCAGTGCATAAACTCACTATTGGCAGCCCAACGCAACCTAATTTTGGCATTTCTTCACCAGAACTCATTTATCAGAGTTCTGTAAACACTGCGGCCTGTGGCGAAGCAGAGCTATCGGCTGATGGAACTAAATTGTGCTTTTATAATGGCAGCACCACTTTCTCTAATTCAATTCAATTCACTATTATTGGACTTAATACCAATAATGGAAACTTCAATTCTCAAGTACAATCATTTTCAGTACCTAGTAATACTAATCCCTATGCACCAGGAATTGAGTTTAATCAAACGGGTAATAAACTGTTTTTTTCAACTGGTGGCAATCTGGCTGGGGCGGGAGTATATGTTAGGGACTTAGCCAGCAACACCAATACTTTTATTACTGGAACAACAGATTATGCAAACTCTCAATTGGAAAGGGCTAACAATGGTATTATTTATGCTGCAAAACAAGGTACGATTCAAGGTATTGATCCAAATACGAATAGCTTATCTTCTTCTTTTATAAACGTTAACACTCAGACTACTTCTTATGGATACTTATTGCCAAACCAAATAGATGGGTGCAATTATGATGCGTTTTTATTTAATGCCACTGTTTATAACCAAAATACTTTCAATGCTTTCGGAATCCAAACTTGGACACCTACAAATAATCCCATTAACAACTCAGGGCAGATAATTAAAATAAAAGATGAATTGAATTTCACCACGAGTAACAATACCCCAAGTAATATTGTACTAGAAAACATGGTTTTTGAATTTGGGCCAAATGCAATTGTTAATATTCAACCCAATGTTACGGTTACTTTAAGAAACACCACCTTTAAAGGGGTAGAATGTGGAACCATGTGGCGAGGTGTTAGAATAAACGGAAATGGCGGGCAAATGGCTACGCTTAACCTACAAAACAATGGTAATGTTAGCGGTATAAGCAGAATTAGAGATGCCGTTATTGGTGCTGTTGCAACCGGACTAAGGGCTAAATTAAATATGGTTGATAATACCACTTTTGAAGCTAACGAAATGGATGTTAATGTAATAAATTGTTTAACCGCAAATATTAATATGGTGGGCTGCTCATTTCTTGGCAATAAGGTATTAAAAGACCAAACCAAAGGCAGTGCCAATGGATATAGCAATGGATTAAAAAGAACCAATATTAGCATTAGGGTTGAAAACTGCTCGCAACCTATTAATATTGGTAGCTCAACTGGTGTAAGCAATACCATTGTTGGCTCGCAATTTGGTATACAATCCATTAACAGTAGCTTAAATATTGTAAAAAATTACATTACCTTAATTTACAATACGGCTATTTATGCTGATGGAGCCCTTAGACGAAGAAATGTGTTTTTTATCAGCGAGAACAACATCGCCAACTTGGTTCAGGGCATTAGGCTAGACCGCATTATTGCGGGAGCTACCATTACTAAAAACAATTTTTCTTACACCTCACAATATGCCATTCATTACACCTATAACCCCAACAGTGTACTAGTAATTGGTGGTACCACCAACCAAGATAAAAACACCTTTAACAATTGCAATTGGGCGGCTATACACTTATACAACAACCAAGGTTTCAATACGGAAATTACGATTAGAGAAAACGAAATTAAAGATATTGGGTATGCTTATGGCATAGTAATAGGAGAACCTGCCGCGGGAACCAACGCAAGTTATAAAAAACTGCAAGTACAAGGAAATACCCTAAACAATATACCCACAGGTATTTTGCTCACCAACATAAGGGGAGGAAATAGTAAAGAACCAACAATTTCTAACTTTAACACCTTTTCTACATTTGAATTAACATCTAACACCATTAATTTTACTACTACCAATTCTTCTCCTTCACAATCGGGTATTTTGGCCAGCAATAGTGGTTATTTAAATATACTTAACAACAGCACTACATCAAATGTTAGCAGCAACTGGCGCAATTCAGGCATCCAGTTTACTGATGGCCCCCATACCCTTATTTATGGCAATAACATAATTGCGGGTAAAGGCCTTTTGGTTCGAGCCAACATGCTTAACTCCAATTACTATTGCAATACTTTTACCCGCTGCGTAAATGGCATTCAACTTAATTGGGAATACTTGCGCGCAAACCTTGGAACAACCCATGGCATAAGAACCACAGAAGCACGTGAAAACACGTTTATTAACCGTTGGGCATGGGGCGATGACATTAATGTGCATACCAATAGGGGCGATTTAAACCAGTGGATTTTTAAAGCAAATACCGCCTTACCCAAAATCAGTTATCCATTTGGTGGACTGTCAATAAGAAACGGAACCAGCAGCATTGGCTGTAGCGAAGCATTTTCGCCAACCCCAACCGATTTACCTTCGGATCTTCCATCCTTTGCAAATAGTGATTTAATAAACAATTGGAAAACGGAAAATTACAAACAAACCTTATATGCAAGGGGAGTTGGCAATACTCCCACCAATAACCAAGAAGTAATTGCGGTATTGCACGTTGAAGATTTGATACATGATGGATTGTACACGCAAGCGCAAGCAGCCTTGGAAGCATTTGATGCGCAAAGTGCCATTGCCATAGATTATAAAACAGTATATACCATTTTAATAAATAGCTTTTCTATTAATGAAGATGGTTATGACAATAGGCCGTTAAGCGCAGAAGAAATAGCAACACTCACTACAATTGCAACCAAAAACGCACTTACGCAAAGCCCAGCAGCATACAATGCTAGGGCCATATTGTGGAACGAAAACCAAACTATTTATGAAGATACCATTGATGAGTTTAAACCCAGCATAGATGGTTATGTGGGAGTGGGTTGTGGGTTTGCATCCATTGAAGAAATTACGGTTAACCTTATGAGTGAGGGATCCAGCGAACCTATATTAACCACCACTACCAATGCAGAAGGTTTGTTTAGTTTTGCCGGACATGAATTGGCCAATTTAAATGCAGAAGCGAGTTATTATTTAACCACCACACTGCCTAATGGAGAGTTAAAAACGAGTGAAACAAACAATATCGAAACATTGGCCTATTCCTCTTACCATAACTTGGGTTGTGGGATGCTTGGCAAAAAAGGGATGCCAGTTGCATCCACTACAAACCAAACAACCAACCAAGCAGTACACATTTATCCTAACCCAGGCAACGATTATTTTTACGTAAGTGGCATGGATGCAGGAGAAGTACTTATATATGATTTGCTTGGCAAACAAGTAGCCAAAGCACCTTTTACCGCCAAACAACCTATAGCAGTTGGCCATTTGCAAAAAGGCATCTATTTTATTAAATTGCTAGATGTTAACAACCAATTGCTAAAAACAGTGCATGTGCAGGTTAATTAAGTTATTTATTTTTATACCGCTAACCCATTGGGCTTGCTGCGTGCAGGCCCAATTTGGTTTTGAAAAAACTATTAAGTTTAGCCTTGATGCAGAAGACCCTTGGTTTATTTTTGAAGACCAACAAGGTCATTTTATTATAACCGCTACAACCGCTGTTGATGCGCAACGGTCTCTGTTAGCTATTAAGTTAAAACCCAAAGGCAATACCCAATGGTTGTGCAACTATGGCATTAGCCTTGAGTACGATGATATGTTTTGGGGTACGCAGTTAAACAACCAATACTACTT
>CAZRVA010000167.1:338-5063 GCA_964603255.1 uncultured Chitinophaga sp. | reverse complement strand
TATCAACCACCAATGATAAAAGTACAGTAGGGAAATTAAACAGGGTAGTTGACCAAATTTTTTGGCGTTGTAATGCCAAAACATCATACCAAGAAATTGATATTGATGTGGAAGAAAACATATTAATGAATATGCTTTACGGCAAAAATAACATGTATTTTTCGCCAACATCGTGGTGGAATAATTACATACATGGCAACGACCCTTTAACTCCTTTTTCGCAACTAAAAGAAGAGCAAAAAATAATAGCACCGAGTAAACTTAATAAGTTGGGTTTAACTACCGAAGAAGAGTTACACATGGAAAACCAAATGCTTAAAATGGATTTGGAACAAAAGTTTGGTAAACCCATTAATATTAACGAGCAAGAAGACATGCCCAAACTGCCGTTGGTCATTGAGAACGAGTTTTTAAAACACATGAGTGCATTTGAGCATAAGTTTAAAACTGCTAAAGAAACAACGGTATTTGAATTATTAAAGAAACCAAAGTTTAAACCCACGCATACACTTACACCCAAACAATTGGTAACCGAAATTGAAAAGGTATTTAAACTATTATCTAAACACCATATTGTGGTTGATTTTATTGCTAAATATCCGGCAGAAACCATGCACGAATTTTTAACAGTAGAATTGATGGCAAAACAAATCCCTGACATGCATGTGCCAGGCTTTATTACCCATTTTATTTACGAAGAGTTTCATCCAAACCACGAGTTAAGTGTAATGGATAGTATGCACCGATTTATTAGGTTTTTGTTTGATGAAGATGCCGATTTAAAACACCTGAAAATAATGGTGAGTGATAACTTAATAGTAAACAACAAAGTAATAGGTTACGATGAACTTATTGATGTCATTTCTACTTTCAGGTTAACCAATAAATACGATAGTGCTATGGGTTTTGAAATTGAAGACATTTCTTTTAACCCTGAATTTAGCAGCGCAGATGCTATAGGTTATATTGCGTTTAAAAACCCGATTAAAGGGAAACGAAAAATTAAACTGCCCTTTAAATTCGTTTTAGAAAATACTGACGATTGGTGGACAATAAATCAATTAACGTTTGAACCATTAAACTAAGTTAAGTCTTAATCAGCTTTTTCAAATCGACCAGAATATTATCCAAGCCATTAATTTTTATCTCGTAAACTGTTTGCAACTGCATACCCAATTTTCCTTGAGGAAATCCTTTTCGAGAAAACCACTCTAAATAACTTACCGGCAAATCTGCTAAAAGCCTGCCTGCATATTTACCAAAAGGCATTTTAGTTAGTACTAAACTTTTTAATATTTCAGGATTGGGTTGCATGGTAATGGAAGTTGCCATCCTTCGCTAAAGCTACGGATGGTGAAAGAGGTTGGAAGATGGAAGTTAGATGCTGGAGGTTAGATATTGGAGGTTAGAAGTTAGATTTTAGAGGTTGGATTTGGGATGTTTCGATAAGGCAAAAAAATGGGGGATGATGTTTGAAGCTAGTATTAAGTATAAACTATCAACCATAAACTCCAAACCATGAACCATAAACTCCAAACCACAAACAAATAACTATACCAATCTTATTCCTTCCGATTCAATTTTAATTTTTCTATCGCGGTATAAATTACCTAAAGTCATTTTAAATGTTTTTTTACTCATGCCAAATACACGGTAAATATCATCGGCATTGCTTTTATCATGGTATGGTAAGTAGCCGTTGTGTTTACGTAACTCGCGCAATATCACATCGCCTTCGTCTTCTACACGCTGGTAACCTGGCTTACCAATCATGATATCAAGTTTATTTTCTTCTTTAATTTTTTTTACAAAACCGGTAAACACATCGCCCACAAATAAGTCTTTAAAAACTTCATTGTAATGCAATAAGCCCAAGTGTTTTTCATTAACAATTACCTGATAACCCAACTCGGTATCTTTGTATACAATACACTGAACAATTTCTTTTTCTCTAACCGTTAACACTTCATTGCTCAATTCGTCATTCAATTTTTCTTTGGCAATAACTTTCCCTGTTGGTTCGTCATATATAATTTTAACCAAACAATAATCTCCGGTAAGTAAATCGTCTTCGTGTAATGAGCGTGGCAGAAGTAAATCTTTAGGTAAACCCCAATCTAAAAATGCACCGGCCGGACTCATATCCACCACTTTTAGCGTTACCAAATCGCCAACTTTACCTTTTGGTTTTTTGGTAGTAGCACACAACACATTGGTAGCATCGTGGTATAAAAAAACAGATAATTTATCGCCAACTAACAAGCCACTATCAGCATACTGCTTTGGCAAAAAGGCCATTTGGTCTTTGGTTTCTCCAAACCAATACCCATCAGCTGTTTTTTCTAAAATGGTTAAGTCGTAATAAAATCCCGGTTTCAACATATCAAGCAAAGGTGCAAAATTTTGGAGTATTATAGGATATTATTTTTAGTAAGCTAGGCTTAACAACAATACATGATGATGTGCCGGGAGATATTTAACCCAACAGAAAAAAATAAAGCCGTTAGCACCTAAGTAACTAACGACTTTAAACCAATTAACCCACTTATGAAACGAATGCTTCGCTACTTTACAGCAGCTAACAAATGATTTTCTATTGCTTGTTTAAATACGTTTTTGGGTAATGCGCCCGGTTGCATCATTGGTGTGCCTTGCATAGGAATAAATAAAAACGAAGGGATACTTTGAATACCAAACACTGCTGATAGTTCTTGTTCAACCTCTGTATCTACCTTATAAATAATAATTTTACCTTCATACTCTGTAGCTAATTCTTCCAATACCGGAGCTACCATTTTACATGGACCGCACCAATCGGCATAAAAATCAATTATTGCAGGTAATTTCCCAGTGTATTTCCAGTCTTTTTCCGTTTCGTAATTAAAAATATCACGCTTAAAATCGGCTGTGGTAAGTTTAACAGTTGCCATAGTTTTAAAATTAGGATACAAAGGTAAGGCCCATAAATAGCATGCTTTGTAACGTTTGTTACACAAGAGTAATTTGCGGTATTTATCGCGTCAATCTTTTGGATTGATTGACTTTTGAAACTTTACTTTTAAATGGGTTTAAAAGCAACAAGACCCTTATAGTGTTCAGTTTGTTTCATCGGCTAGTACATCATAAGAAAGGACTTACTGGAAAGTTCCTTTCACATCACGACATTTTCAATAAAGTAAAAAATAAAGAGGCTGTCTCAGAAGTAATCTGAGGCAGCTTTTTTATAATGTAGCATTGTGGTGTTTGGAGCATTAATTGTTTATGTAAAATATTTGTGCGTAAGCCAAAGTACTTTATAATAGTTACCACAGCCAAGCTTGTGCATATTAATCTTTATATACCCTGTATATATTATGCTGTATGGCAAATACTACCAACCCTGCTAAATTTTTAGATTGGGTTTTTTCCATTAAAATTTGCCTGTGGCGTTTAACAGTAAGCGGGGAAATAAACAATTTATCGGCTATCTCATCGGTAGAGTCTTGTTCGCAAATAAGTTTTAATACATCCATTTCTCTGTTGGTTATTTTTTCAACAGTTACATCACCTACATTAGGCTTATCCCTGCGTAATAAATTTTTAAATATTACTTCTTGTACTTCCTGGCAATAATAATTATCGCCTTGTTTTACCATAGCAATGGCCTTTTGTAACTCGTTTACATTGGTATTTTTTAACAAATAACCTGTTACACCCATATCATATAGTTGCATGATGTAACGTTGGTTGTTAAACATGGTAAGCATAATTACAGCAATATGGGGCATGTTGGCTTTAATCCATTTTACGGTTTCAATGCCATTCATTACCGGCATCTCTACATCCATAAAAACAAGATCTACTTTTGTTTTTTCGAGTATATTAATCACATCTTGACCATTATCGCATTGGTGCACTTGCCCCACAAATGGTATTTTTTTGAGTGATGATTTTAAGCCGTCTCTAAAAATAACGTGATCATCGGCTATAATCACATTTAGTTTCTCGTTGGTTTCCATTAAACTAGGTTTTTGGTTTGAAATATAATTTGATAAGTTGTTCCTGATTGATTTGAGTTTAATTGACAATCGCCATTAAAAACATCTACTCTACTAAAAACATTTTTAATGCCCATGCCATGGTTTTTGTTTATTAAAATATTGTTTACATCAAAGCCAATGCCGTTATCTGTAACAGATATGTTGCACGTTTCATTGCCTAAATCAACTTTTACTTTAATACTAGTTGCTTTACTGTATTTAACGGCATTGTTTACAATTTCCATTACAATTCTATAAATGGTTAGCTCCGATTGTTTGGTAAGTACTTTTGATGGTGTTAACGTATTATTACTAAAAAACGATATATCAATATTCGTACCCCTCGACATCAGTTCGCATAAATCTTCTAAAGCCTCTATAAGTCCGAAATCGTATAATACCTTTGGCAGCAAGTTGTAAGCGGCCGTGCGAATATTATTAATGGCTACATCAATTAGTTTACTGTTATCTAGCCTAAACTGTTCCAGTTTATTTGGTGCATCAAATAAGTTTATGTTAAACTTTATGTTAGACAATAGTGGGCCAACTTGGTCGTGCAAATCATTTGCAATACGTTCTTTTTCATGCTCCTGTGCTTGAATTACAGCAGCAAAAAGCTCCTTTTGTTTTTGTTGGATACGTTTTTGGTAACGGTAAACAGTGTACACAAAAAATGTTGCCAATGAAAACATAGACAGTGTAGAAA
>CAZRVA010000167.1:0-328 GCA_964603255.1 uncultured Chitinophaga sp. | reverse complement strand
ATCTTGGCTTTCGGTTTGCATAACATGGCTCGAGTAAATAATGTAGCAACTACAACTAAACAAAAAAACAAATAAATAGTGTGATAAGCTAGGTGAAGGGAATTTATTCCGGAGGAGTATTTATAAAGATAAAACAAAGAGCTTGTAGAGAAAAAATAAATAAGTAACCCAGACAATATCCAAAACTCAGACTCAGAAAATATATCTGTACTGGCACTGCTTGACAACACATGAATTCTTATTATGCAGATTAAAGAATTAATAACATACAAAAGCAACATATCATACCCTCCAATTGTAGCTACCTGATTACTTAAACAATGAAAAT
>CAZRVA010000166.1:0-5103 GCA_964603255.1 uncultured Chitinophaga sp. | reverse complement strand
ATAAGGCAGTTGCGGTACCAGAAATCTGCTGTGGGCAGAGGTTCACTCACCATGGCGTAGGTTGAGTGGAGTGTTTCAACTTTTTGAGGGATATAGTTCTGCGATTCATAACCGCAGGCAATGACCAATTGTTTTGCTTTGATAGTATAAATAATATCACTTTCTTCACGCAATATTAATATCATAGCATATGGTAAACACTATTAATGCATTAATCATTGAGGATGACGCATCGTCAGTAACATTATTAAAAGAGTTTTTAAAGGATTTTTCCTACATCGAGTTGCTAGGTGAGGCAGCAAACATTAAAGATGCCGAATCTTTAATTAAGAGTAACCCAAAAGTAGATTTGGTGTTTATGGACATCGATCTTAAAGGTGCTAATGCCTTAGATTTGATTAAACATGTTGGTCCAAAAACTAAAGTTTTATTTATTACGGCATTCCCTGATTTTGCAGTAAAAGCCTTTGAATACAATACGATTGATTACATTGTAAAGCCAATAAGTTTTGACCGACTTAAAAAAGCACTAAGTCGTTTGGATGTGTTTGAGGATGCGGACGAAAACGATTATGATGATAAGCCGGCAAAACACTCCTCTAAATTTGGTATAGATAATATGGTTCTGATGAATATTGATAACGAAATGAAGTTTATCAAAATCAGAGACATTAATTACATCGAAGCCAAAGGTAATTATACATATGTGGCATTAAATGATGGGACATCATTTACAACATACGGTTTAATTAAACTTTGGGAAGATAAACTTCCACAAGATGATTTTTTCCGTGTTCACCGCTCTACAATTGTGAACTTGCATAACGTTTTAAAAATTGAACGTGGAACATACGACACAGGAATCTTATACCTAAAAGGGGTTGATCAGCCATTTGAAGTTAGCCGTAACTATTTCTCGATTATCAAAAATAAATTTAAGCTTACTTCTACGCTTTAAATGAAATCAATGGCCACAGTAGATAAACAATTATTATCTCGTTTAACGCACCATGTGCGCAACCCTTTTAACGGCATCATCGGCTTCTCTGATTTACTGGCCAATCATTTCGAGAAACTGGATGATGACGATAAAAAAAATTACATACAAATAGTTCATCAACTCTCTAAAAAAGCGTTGTTGCGCAGCGAAAATTTGGCATGGTGGTTAAAGTTTTTTACAGAAAATATTACACCGGTTCCGCAAAATGTTGACTTGTCTGACTTAATTAAAGATGAGCTCAATTATTTCAATACAGAAATAGAAAAGCAGCATCTTGATTTAGCACTGGAAATAAATGACAATGCCATCATAAAAGTTGATAAAGTAATGCTGCAAAGCGTGCTTAAAAATCTATTGTTAAACATTATCGAATTTGCCCCTGTTGGTGAGTACGTATTGATTAACTTAACGAAGAGCGGTGCCAATAACCTAACGTTAACGTTACAAAATGTTTGTACCGAAACTCCATCTGATGAGGTTATTGAGTTTTTGAATAATACTGAAATGCCCAACATAAATAACATGCCTAACCAACCAGGATTATGGACAGTTAAAACACTATGTGCATTACTTGAAATTCCAATTTCGGTTACTTTAAATGGCAATCAGTTTGAGGTAAAATTACAAATACCTTGTTAAAGGCTAAATTATTATACCTAATTATTGTCTGTAACATTCTTTAAAACAGTGTTTTGTGTTACGCTTGTTGGGCTGGTATAATTAGCATTGATTATAAAATTTTATCGTTTTGAAAGCTTAATAAACCTTCTATTTTTGCAGGAAATAAAACGCAATGAGATCAATTCAATTTAGAGAAGCTTTGCGCGAAGCTATGAGCGAAGAAATGCGCAAAGACCCTAATATATTTTTATTGGGTGAAGAAGTAGCCGAATACAATGGCGCCTATAAAGTAAGTCAAGGTATGCTTGATGAGTTTGGTGCAAAAAGAATTATTGATACGCCAATTGCAGAATTAGGTTTTGCAGGTATTGGTGTTGGAGCAGCAATGAATGGCTTACGTCCTATCGTTGAGTTTATGACGTTCAACTTTAGTTTGGTAGCTATTGATCAAGTTATAAATGCAGCCGCTAAAATTTACCAAATGAGTGGTGGTCAATTTAATATTCCAATGGTTTTCCGTGGACCAACAGGTTCTGCCGGACAATTAGGTGCACAACACTCTCAAGCTTTTGAAAACTGGTATGCAAACTGCCCGGGATTAAAAGTTGTAGTACCTTCAAATCCTTATGACGCAAAAGGTTTGCTAAAGTCTGCCATACTAGATAACGACCCGGTTATTTTTATGGAAAGCGAGCAAATGTATGGCGATAAAGGTGAGGTGCCCGAAGAAGAATATTATTTGCCAATTGGTAAGGCTGATGTTAAACGTGAAGGTACTGATGTAACCATTGTAAGTTTTGGTAAAATTATTAAGGTTGCTTATCAAGCTGCCGAAGAATTAGCTAAAGATGGTATTAGTGTTGAGGTTGTTGACCTACGCACTGTACGCCCAATTGATTACGATACTGTTATTAATTCGGTTAAGAAAACCAATCGTTTGGTGATAGTAGAGGAAGCATGGCCATTAGCAAGTATCAGTAGTGAGATTACTTACATGGTTCAAAAAAATGCATTCGATTACCTAGATGCGCCAATAAGACGTGTAACAACTGAGGACACTCCGTTAGGTTACGCACCTGTTTTTGTACAAACTTTTTTACCAAGTGTAGACAAAGTGGTTAAAGCGGTAAAAGCTGTTATGTACAGATAATAAATTTTTCAAACCAAAAAAATCCTCGCTAACATTACGCTAGCGAGGATTTTTTTTCGACCTTCTTTATGTGTGAACTTTTAGTTTAGTACTAATTTTCTGATACGTTTTAACGGACCGCTGCAATAGGTTTGATGACAGTTTATACATTGATTAATGTATGCGGTGTACATTTCCTTTTGTTTTGCTTGCGGTGCGTTTACAAGAGCTTTGTGTGCCTCTTGAAAAGTACGTGCGTTCTCGTAAAACTGAGGTTGCAATACGTTAGGGTCGGTTGGCTCTACCAAATGAAAACGAATAAAAGGAAACTCAGCAGCATCAATTTTTTCGCCTGCTTCCAATTTGTTTTTCATTTTCTGAGCGTTATCTGCCATTTGGCGCATCATCAAAGCCATTGGTTTATCCTGATTAGGGTAACGGGTTGATGAAGGCGATTCGCATGAGGCTGCTGTGTCGGTTGAAGTTGAATCAACAACAGCGGTGTTTTCCTTTTTGGTTGCATTGGTATTGTTGTTACATGCTACTGTAATTACAACAAATGCAATTAATATACCCAATGCTTTTATGGTGGAGTTAAATTTCATTATTGTAAAATTACACCACTTGCTTCAAATACCAATTCTTTCTTAGGTTCGGTAATAGCAGCAATTTCAGCTTCACTCTGGCCATCATCTTTTGCGTATTCTTTTAAATCGGCAATTGATGTTACTTCAACTTTTGCAATACCCGAAACTATTGCGGTTTTACCCGAGCAATCTTTTGGAACAAAAAAACCATAGTCTTTAAAAGTAACACGCATAGCCGTTCCATCGGCAGCTTTTAATTCCATCCAACATCCTTTTTTCTGGCAAACTGCATCAACTGGTGCAGTAACTTTAACAGCAAGTTCTTTTTTGTCGCCCATTAAAGTTTTCATTTCTTCAATAGTAATTGCACTGTCTGCAGTGATTGCATCGCCAAATGTCTCGGCTTTTGAAACGGTTTGCTCAGTAGCTGTGCTATCTGTTGAAGTTGTGGTTTGAGTCTTGTTTTGTCCGCATGCAATTGCGAAAGAGGCTAGGGTTAGGTAAAGTACTTTTTTCATTTTAAAAACATTTAAATTTTATGCAAAGTAATTCGTTTATACTCATAAATTAAACTTAAAAGGAACAAAAACTTTAAACTAAAAATTTGCATAGTTATAATAATGTGTATATTTGCCACCCGATACGGTATTGTGGCCGAGAGGCTAGGCTCAGCTCTGCAAAAGCTGCTACAGCGGTTCGAATCCGCTCAATACCTCCACTTAAAAGCTGCTCATTCGAGCGGCTTTTTTAATTTCATAAGAGCACTGCAAAAGTAGCGAAAGTCGAGACCGCAGCGTCTTGAAATCCGCTCAATACCTCCAAAAGCCCTTCTTATAAAAAGAGGGGCTTTTTTTATTGACTACAAGTAAGGTCATAAAAAAAGCCGCATAAAGCGGCTTCATATTTTTTGTGGTAAGAAAGTTTACTCTGATTTAGTAAATGATTTAGAAACAATGTTTCCATTGTCGTTAAATCGAATAAAATACATTCCTTTTTCCAAATCGCTAATGTTAAGTGAAGTTTCGTTAGTGCTGTGTGTAAATGATTTTACTTTAGCACCCAATACATTGTAAACTGTTACATCAATTGCTTTTGTGGTAGGGTATTTTAATGTAATAACATCTTTAGCCGGATTTGGGTAGAAGCTAACCTCGCTTTGCTTTTTTACATTACTTAGGCCCGTTGCCCAACCTTTAGCCATTAAAGTAATGGTATCTGCATCGTGAGATCCATTGGCGTATGCTAAACGAATTTTAACAGTTGCATTTCCGGGGTTACCTTTAGTATAAAACTGCCCTTTTAATGGACCCGATAAGCCTGCTTTTAATTTAAATGTGTTAGAAAAACCTAAACTAAGGTTAACAATGCAATCATAAGGATCACAAAAGTCAAACTGCCATCCACTTGGCATGTCAAAAGATACAATAGACCAGTTAATCATTGAGTCTGCATCTGTGGTCGAATTATTGGTTATAATGCATTGGGCATCTTTAGGCTCGGTATCGCTACCCCAACCACTTACACTTACGGTTTTGTTGTTAAAACTAAACTGTGCCGAAACGTTTCCAACCAGTAAAAGTGCTGTTATAAAGTAAACAAGTTTTTTCATATTAAAATTTTAATTACACGAAGTAACAATTATAATGCCATTAATTCAAGTTAATTAGGGTTAAAATTTACTTTTATAGTTTGTAAAATAAATATTGCCTTTTGTTAAATTATTATTTAAATCTGCATAAGTAAAAAACACAACCACAATATATAAT
>CAZRVA010000165.1:714-5148 GCA_964603255.1 uncultured Chitinophaga sp. | reverse complement strand
CCTGAATCAACTCGGCTCCAATGTAAAAATTGGTATACCTATTTATACTCTGGTGCTGATAACCTATAAACTGATTAAACGCCCAACCGCTGCTGTACCTATCGTATCCTGCTGCTCGTTCCTCACTTAAACTTGGCACATTATTTTGGGTGATATTGATGTTTATTTTATGCATCACCAAACCACCACCAAGCATTATTTTTATTCCTGTATTTCTGTTTTTACTGCTAACCGGAATTAAGTATCCCACTTTACCCAATACACTGAAACCACGCATACCCAAACTAACCAACCCCGGAGTTCCGGCACTTGTATTAATTGCTCCAACACTATTGGTTAAATTATTAAGTAGGGTTGATGGTTTTAAATTATTTCCGAAATAATAACTTCCCTCAGCACCAAATTGCATGTTGTGGGTATTTTTAAATAAGATGCCACCACCAAGTCCATTAAACTCGTTAAATCGTTTAGCAAAATTTCCACCAGGCGTTACATGGGTGTAATGAAACTGAAAGTTGAATATTTTGCTGCTTTTTCCTACCCAAATTTTCTTTTGGGCATTGGCATTAAAAACACCAATTATCATAAAAACAGCTAATATGGAATTGCGCATGTTAAAATAAATCTTGCCCCAAAAATAGCAGAAATCTTTGTTTGCCTGCATCATTAATTATATTTGTTGCCTAACCATAATATTGTATTGAACATGAGACCAATTCAAATGGTTGATTTACAGCAGCAACACCAAAAAATCAAACAACAATTGGATGAGGCAATTGCACGCGTAATTCAATCTGCTAGGTATATAAACGGACCTGAAGTGGCTGAATTTAGCCAAAACTTGTCCCAATACCTTAATGTTCCCCACGTAATACCTTGTGCTAACGGAACAGATGCCCTTCAAATTGCAATGATGGCTCTAAATTTAAAACCGGGCGATGAAATTATTCTACCTTCTTTTACCTACGTAGCCACTGCAGAAGTTATTAAGCTTTTAGGATTAACCCCGGTTTTGGTTGATGTAAATGAAGATGATTTTTTAATTGATGTCACCAAAATAGAAGGTGCCATCACCCCAAACACAAAAGCTATTGTTCCGGTGCATTTATTTGGCCAATGCGCTAACATGGATGCCATTATGCAAATTGCTAAAAAGCATAACCTATTTGTAATTGAAGATACAGCACAGGCAATCGGTGCTACTTACACTTTTACTGATGGACGTATTTTACGTGCAGGAACCATTGGTGATATTGGATGCACCTCATTTTTCCCTTCAAAAAACTTAGGTTGTTTGGGTGATGGTGGTGCAATATTTACACGTAACGAACAATTAGCAAAACGTTTAAAAATGATTGCCAACCACGGACAAAGCATACAATACCACCACGATGACATTGGAGTAAACTCAAGGCTAGACACCATACAAGCAGCTATACTTAATGTTAAATTACAAACATTAACGGCTTGCGAAAATGCCCGTAACCACGTTGCTCAACAATACGATGAAGCATTTGCCAATCATCCAAATTTTGAAATACCTGCACGTGTAAGTAATTCAACCCATGTGTTTCACCAATACACGTTAAAGTGTAAAGGCATTAACCGCGATGAGTTACGCAGTTTTTTAGCCGATAAACAAATTCCTACCATGGTGTACTACCCTATTCCGTTGCATGCACAAAAAGCATATCAATCGGATAAATATCCATTAGGAACTTTGCCCGTTACCGAAAGTTTATGCAGTAAAGTAATTTCTTTACCTATGAGCCCCGAAGTAACAGTAGACCAAATTGAGTACATCATTGGTCATATTAACGAATTTTGTAAACAACAATCAGCCTCAAAAAATTAGAATGAAAATAGTAGTTGTAGGAACAGGATATGTAGGTTTAGTAACCGGAACTTGTTTTGCCGAAGTAGGCATCAATGTAATTTGTGTTGACATTGATACCAATAAAATAGAAAATTTAAGAAAGGGTATTTTACCCATATACGAACCGGGGTTAGAAGAGTTAGTTACCCGTAATACAGAAGCCGGAAGGTTACAATTTAGCACCAGCTTAAGCGAGAGTATTAAGGATGCTGACGTGGCATTTATAGCTGTAGGAACGCCTCCGGGTGAAGACGGCAGTGCCGATTTAAAATATGTTTTAGGTGTTGCCCGCGAAATTGGCGAAAACATGAACGATTACGGTGTGGTAGTTACTAAAAGTACCGTTCCGGTTGGCACCTCGCACAAAGTAAAAGCAGAGGTACAAGCCGCTTTAGACAAACGTGGTGTTAACATTCCGTTTGATGTAGCCAGTAACCCTGAGTTTTTAAAAGAAGGTGCTGCTGTTGATGACTTTTTAAAGCCGGATAGAATTGTGGTGGGTATTGAAAGTAAAAAGGCTGAAGACATTATGCGCAGGTTATACAAACCATTTTTATTAAATGGTCACCCTATAATTTTTATGGACATTGCCAGTGCAGAGATGACCAAGTATGCAGCTAATGCAATGCTGGCCACAAAAATTAGTTTTATGAATGATATTGCTAATTTGTGCGAGTTAGTTGGTGCTGATGTTAATTGGGTGCGTAAGGGCATTGGAAGCGATCCGCGTATTGGTAATAAATTTATTTACCCAGGTATTGGTTATGGTGGATCTTGTTTCCCCAAAGATGTAAAAGCATTAGTTAAAACAGCAAAAGAGTACGGCCACGACTTGCGTATTTTACAAGCTGTAGAAGATGTAAATGACGACCAAAAAATGGTGTTGTTTAATAAAATTGTTAAGCACTTTGGCGGACAGCTAAAAGGAAAAACATTTGCACTTTGGGGCTTATCGTTTAAACCCAAAACTGATGATATGCGTGAAGCTCCATCATTGGTTATTATAGAAAAGTTATTGCATGCCGGTGCCAATGTAAAAGCATATGATCCGGTAGCCATGCACGAAGCAAAAAAGACATTAGGTGAAACCATAAACTATTGCAAAGACCCATACGATACATTGATTGATGCAGATGCTTTACTAATTGCTACTGAGTGGCCTGAGTTCCGCTCTCCAAACTTTAATGTAATTGGTAAGTTACTTAAACAAAAAACCATTTTTGACGGACGTAACATTTACGACCAAGATGAAATGAAAGAATTAGGTTTTGAGTATTACTGCATAGGAATTAACAAGAAATAGGGGTTAGACGTTGGATGCTAGAGGTTGGAAGTTGGAGTAGAATTTCTGACACAAATAAACCAACTACCCTCTTTTCAAGGATTTAAACAACCATGAACCTAAAACAACTAACTAATCAACTAATAACCAGTCGACCAATAACTAGTTAACTAATAACTAAACATGACTACAAGAAAACGCGTTTTAATTACAGGTGCTGCCGGATTTTTAGGCTCACATTTATGCGATAGATTTATAAAAGAAGGCTACGATGTGGTAGGTATGGATAACCTAATTACAGGTGATTTAAAAAACATCGAACACTTGTTTAAACTAAAAGAGTTTGAGTTTTATCACCATGATGTAAGCAAGTTTATTCACGTGCCCGGTAAGATAGATTATATCTTACATTTTGCTTCGCCTGCAAGTCCTATTGATTATTTAAAAATCCCTATTCAAACCTTAAAAGTTGGTTCGTTGGGTATTCATAATTGTTTAGGATTAGCACGTGTAAAAAAAGCACGTGTGCTCATTGCATCAACCAGCGAAGTATATGGCGACCCAACCGTACATCCGCAACCAGAAGAATATTGGGGCAATGTTAATCCTGTTGGTCCACGTGGAGTTTACGATGAAGCCAAACGTTTCCAAGAAGCGATGACCATGGCTTACCATACGTATCATGGATTAGAAACGCGTATTGTGCGTATTTTTAATACCTATGGCCCGCGTATGCGACTAAATGATGGACGTGTATTGCCTGCATTTATTGGTCAAGCTTTACGTGGCGAAGATTTAACTATGTTTGGCGATGGCTCACAAACCCGTTCGTTTTGTTATGTAGATGATTTGGTGGAAGGTATTTACCGTTTGTTGTTAAGCGACTATCCTTACCCGGTAAACATTGGTAACCCTGATGAAATTACCATTAAGGAGTTTGGTGAAGAGATTATTAAACTTACGGGTACTAAACAAAAATTAGTGTCAAAACCATTACCAACTGACGACCCAAAACAACGCAGACCAGATATTACCAAAGCTAAAGAAATATTGGGTTGGGAACCAAAAGTAAGTCGTGCCGAAGGTTTAAAAATCACCTACGAATACTTTAAAAGTTTAACACCAGAAGAGTTGCACAAAACAGCGAATCATCGTTCGTTTTGACCCAACTTAATCAGTAGAAGCTTTGCAAAAGCGCACTAGTTATTTAGTTGGGTCAACCCCGATTTAGAATTTGTTCAGCAATTTGCAAAAGTGCTGACGTACAAATTCAACA
>CAZRVA010000165.1:0-704 GCA_964603255.1 uncultured Chitinophaga sp. | reverse complement strand
TTCAACATCGATTAAACCGAGAGTCTATCGAGGTTTAATTTGGGTTAGAAATAAAGCCAATCCTATTCACAGCCCGCAACGCACGTTGCGGGCTGTTTTTGTTTTTAGTTGATATCAATTAAATTCACGTTTCAAAAATGTATAACAAATCTTAACCCACGATCCTATGAAAAACGAAATCATACTTTACCGACCAAATGAATCAATTGAGCATATTGAAGTAAGACTAGAAGACGAAACGGTTTGGCTTAACCAATTGCAAATGGCCATGCTTTTTGGGCAAACCAAACAAAATATAAGCTTGCACATCAATAATTGTTTTAAAGAAAAGGAGTTAAATCCGTTAGCAGTTGTCAAGGATTACTTGACAACTGCGGCAGATGGTAAAAAATACAATACTAAGTTTTACAACCTCGATGTAATTATCTCAGTTGGTTACCGCATAAAATCTAAACAAGGAACCCAATTCCGTATTTGGGCAACTAATGTACTTAAGGATTATTTATTAAAAGGATACGCACTAAACCAATGTATGGATAGAATTGAAAACAACTACGAAAGCCTGAGTAACGAAGTAAAACAAATTTCACTACAACTTAAAACACAGGAATTACCCAACCAAGGCATCTTCTTCGATGGGCAAATTTTTGATGCGTATGTGTTTGTTGCCAACATTATTAAAAAAGCAAAGCACAACATTATAC
>CAZRVA010000164.1:0-5162 GCA_964603255.1 uncultured Chitinophaga sp. | reverse complement strand
TGGCAATAGTTTTTGGTAGGTGCTATCAGGTAAAAGTATCACCTGTTTTAAGTCCTCAACCCGCTTAAATGCACCATGGTGCTTGCGGTAATTAATGATTGCTGATGCTGTTTTAAAACGTAAATAAGGATTTAACTTTAGCTCATCGTAAGTAATGCTGTTAATGGGTAAATATTTAACTTTACTTACATCAACATAAATCTTCCCGTTTAGTTCTTCCAGCAAAAACTCATCAATACCCCAAATTTCTGTTAGCTGTTCAACCCTGAAAAAACCACCCAAACGGTTGCGGTAATCAATAATTTTTGAAGCCATTTTAGGACCAATTCCATATAAACTCACCAACTGTAATGAGTCGGCTGTATTCAACTCAACTGGTACAAAAGCTTTTTTTTCTTTGGCGGCATATTGGTTTGGTTTAAATTGAGATTGATACTCCTCTTCTGCATCCAATTGCACGTATGGCAATAAGGTTGATATAAAATTACTGTCTACATTAAATATGCGGTATAAATCTTCGGGCTTTTTAAACTTACCACCTTTACTACGGTAGTTAACAATGCTGCGTGCTGTTTTAGGGGCAAAACCTAAACTAACCAATGTAAGTGAATCGGCTGTGTTGGGATTAAATACAAACAATTCTGCTTGCTGTTGTGCTATTGTTTGTGGCGTGGAATCTGAAGCAAAAGCAGGACTGTTGGGTTGAGCAGCAGCTAATGTGGTTATACTAAAATCTATGGGTTGTGGTGGGTTGATTAACCTGTAAACCTTTGGTGCAAAAAGCGCCAAGGCTATTAATACCAAAAGTACATAAATGCCATTACGTTCACTTTTGCTAAATACGAAGTATTGCTTTAAAAAGTGGCTAGCTCTTTTTATTCCTTTCATCGCGTTCTTTTTGGAATCTTCTAATAAAGAAGTAATATAGCAATACCGCCACAAAGATTCCAAAAAAAGTTTCGGTGGCCATCCAAATCCAAAAATTATCGCCCCAATTGGTTGCTTGTAAAATCATGATGCAAAGATGCGTTTTTATGGGTAATTATTGAAGCAAAGTTGGGTTGAATGTATAAGAAATACCGTTTCTAAACTACAGATTAACGGTTCATAGGTCTGTTCTTTTGCAAGTAAAAACTTATAGACTACAATTTTAATACGGTGACTAATATTCTTTAACCAAAACTTCTGCCGGAATATGTAACGCATCATGAATCCTACGAATCATCTCTAATGTAAGTTTTCTTTTTCTATTCAAAACCTCACTTACTCGACCTTTGTGGCCGATAATATTTTCTAAATCGCGTTGCTTATAGCCCATTTGCTCCATCCTAAATTTAATTGCTTCTATTGGATCTGGAGCATCAATCGGATATTTTTCATCTTCATATTTTTCTATCAGAATAGCAAGAATTTCTAGCTCATCTCCTTCTTTTGTACCAGGACGAGCATCAAATATTTGTTCTAAGCGAAGCATTGCTTGCTTGTAATCTTTTGCGTTTTTTATCGGCTTGATATCCATATTTCTTACTCCTTTCTTTCTAAATTTGAGTTGCGTCCACTTGATCGTATTCAGCGTGTGTGCCTATAAATCTAATCCAAACCATGCCAAACTTGTAATTGATTTTAACAATCAAACGATAGTTATTTCCTTTAATATTAAAGACAACACGATTATCCTCCAGAAAACTCGCGCTTGGATAATTCTTTTTAATATCATTCGGGGTTCTCCAAAATGCCGATGAAGCCTCTTCATACCAAGCCTTCAATTGTTGCTCACAATCATTATGGCGTTCCCAAAACTCTTTTAGTGTTTTCTTGGCTATTACTCTCACTATCGTTGTTTCTAATACAAATGTAAACAAATGTTCCCAAATTGGGAATATCTAACGTTTTTTTTACTTCATCGATTGATGACAACTAAATAGAAGCCGCTGACAATTGTTGATCAACAATAGCCAAACCTTGCTCGAACGTGTGTGGTTGGTAACCTAATTCGGTTTTGGCTTTATCAATAATAAATCCGGTAATTGGCGGACGTTTAGCCGGTTGTTTAATGCCTTCGCTTGTACTTAAGTTAAGCAAACTTTTATCTAAGTTAAAGTATGCCGCAACACGGTACACCAAATCAAATACACTCATAAAATCACTGCCACTTATGTTGTAAATGCCTTGGGCTTTTTTATCGGCAGCCAATACGCAACCTTGCGCCAAATCTTCGGCAAGCGTAGGTGTGCGGAACTGATCGCCTACTACGTTTAGCGTTTTACCTTGTTCTAAATTTGTTTTGGCCCAAAGTACAATGTTGCTTCTGCTCATATCATTTACCACTCCATACACCAAAACAGTACGCAGTATAGCCCAGCTTTTACTATCGGCTTGAATAATTTCTTCGGCTTTAAGTTTACTGTTACCATAATAACTTAATGGCTTAGGGACTTCTGTTTCCAAAACAGGGCCGTGTGTTCCATCAAAAATAAAATCGGTTGAGAGGTGAACTAAGTGCACTTGATTTAGATTACAGGCATCAACCAAATATTTTACCGCATTAACATTTAAGGCATCACAACCATCATGGTCGCTTTCACAAGCATCTACATTGGTCATGGCCGCAGTATTAATTACTACATCCGGTTTATATTGCGCTATAACCGTTTTCACTTCAGTTTCGTTGGTAATATCTAAAGTTTGGTAAGTGTAACCTGTTTTATCGGTATACCTATCCTCTCCTCTGGCGGTGGCAATTAATTCAATATCTGTGCGTGTTTTGTAATAATCGGTTAGCTTTTGCCCCAACAAACCATTACTTCCTGTAACAAGTACTTTCATGGTGCAATGATAGGCATATTGAAGATTTTATCCTCCATTATAATCATCATGTTTTACTCCAGCCTATAATAAACAGAAGCTCCTAAACCAAGGTTCAGGTAGTTAAAGGGGCTATTTGTAACATCAAAAATATGATACGACATATTTGGTTCAACCCTAAAAGTAGTTCGATTTAAATTATACTCAACACCAAAAGAAAACAAACCGGTAATAAACTGACTTGAAACTGAAGTGGTATATCTTTTTGTTTCTTTGCTTAAACTATTCTCGTCTTGGTAAGTAAAATGCGAATTTACACGGTACAAGAAACTGTATGCCGCCCCTATATTAAATCCATACTTAAGTTTATTACCATTATAAAAAGATAACAACAAAGGTACTTGGCTAATTTTATTGTAACCCTCAACGCTTTTTGGAACTAACTCTGTTGCGTCCTGAAATTTTAATCGAGATAAATCAATTTTTGATCCTTGATTTTGATGGTTGAAACCGGTAATTAAAGAGAAGTTTTTATTCAAATCGTACTTTAACCTCACACCCAGTTGGTAACCAATCCATGGCTCTACAAAATTAGGCCTGACTTGAAATCCTGTATAGTCTATAGAAGAGTTGATACCAATAGAAAAACGCGTTTGAGAAAAACTTGTTAAGCCAGTAAGTGTGGCGAGTAATAGCAATAATTGTTTCATAATGGTGTTGGTTATCGGGTACAATTTAATGCTTATTCATTATTAAACCAACTATTACCGATTGAGTTATTGAATAATAAAACGCCAATGGTTTTAACTAAAAAATAGCTGCCACTATGTCAGAAACTCTACTATATTTGCACCTCGAAAATTCTAATAAAAATGAGAGGATTAGTAGCCGATACACCAATAGAAACTGCAAAAAGAAAACTATATATAGAAACATATGGCTGTGCCATGAACCTTGCGGATAGTGAGGTTATGGCCAGTATTATGCAAGGGGAAGGGTTTACCACTACAGACGACCCATTACAAGCCGATGTGGTATTTTTAAATACCTGTGCCATTAGAGATAATGCCGAAGCCAAAATTTGGGGCCGATTAAAAGAGATGAAAGGCAACAAACGTAAAAACCCGGGAATGATAGTGGGTGTAATGGGTTGTATGGCCGAGCGTTTAAAATCTAAATTACTAGAACAAGACCAATTGGTGGATATTGTTGTAGGACCTGACGCCTACCGCGATATTCCTAAATTAATACAACAAGTTGAAGCCGGACAAAGGGCTGTAAATGTGTTGTTGAGCAGAGAAGAAACTTATGCAGAAATTACTCCGGTGCGTTTAAGCAGCAATGGTGTAAATGCATTTGTAAGTATTATGCGTGGTTGCGATAACATGTGTTCTTTCTGCGTAGTACCTTTTACACGTGGTCGTGAGCGCAGCCGTGAGCCTGAAAGTATTGTTCGTGAAGCAACAGAATTATTTAACCAAGGTTACAGAGAGGTAACTTTATTAGGCCAAAATGTAGACTCGTACAAATGGCAAAACGAGGCAGGAGAAACGCTTTGTGATTTTGCTCAATTACTGGAAAAAGTGGCTTTAATATCACCTGAGTTGCGCATACGTTTTTCTTCTTCGCACCCCAAAGATATTACGGATGAAGTGCTTTACACCATGAAAAAGTACGACAACATTTGTAAGTATATTCACTACCCTTTACAAAGCGGAAATAGCCGTATTTTAAAGTTGATGAACCGTACTTACGATAGGACTTGGTTTAGCGAAAGATTAAAAACCATCAGAACCATATTACCTGAGGTAGGTATAAGCACTGATGCTATTGTGGGTTTTTGCAGCGAAACGGAAGAAGAATTCCAGGATACATTAAGTATGTTTAGAGAAGCACAATTTGAGTTTGCGTTTATGTATGCCTATAGCGAACGTCCGGGAACATTGGCTGCACGTAAATATGCTGATGATGTTCCGGCTGATGTAAAAGGTAGAAGGCTTGCAGAGTTGGTGGAGTTACAAAACAGCATCAGTTTGAATAAAAAATTAGACTACATCGGTAAAACCTACAAGGTATTAATTGATGGTTATTCTAAAAAATCTAATGATGATTTTAAAGGCCGCAACGACCAAAACCAGTTGGTGGTTTTTCCAGTTGGCGAAGGATACAAAGTAGGCGATTATGTAAATGTAAAAATAGAACGCTCAACCATGACCAGCTTGTTTGGCAAGGTGGTTGAACAAGCTAATTAGTGATAGCCATGAACATTCAAGAAATAAAACAACGATTTGAAATTATAGGAAACTCTCCCCTGCTTAATATTGCTTTAGAAACGGCAGTTAAAGTAGCACCAACTG
>CAZRVA010000163.1:0-5179 GCA_964603255.1 uncultured Chitinophaga sp. | reverse complement strand
GTCTCAGATCCTCTGTCCTGCTTCCGTTACCTACCGGTTTCTTTCCCCTAGTTTGTTTTATAAAATAATCTAATTTAAGGTTAAATTAAGATTAAAGTCGTTGCTCCAAGTAGGTGTTTTATCAAACTAAATGCACCAATGGCAATATCCAAAAGTACTTACAAAAAGGATCCTAATCCACAATTTTTAGTTTCTTTAATAAAAAAGTGGCATTGGTGCTTTGGGCTATTTGTTGCCTAATTTTATAATCAAACAGCATTTCATTGTTTTCAATTACACTTTCAAATGCATAATTATTTACTGCATTCGGAAAAGTTTCTGCTAATTTTCCCAATGCTAAATCGTGTGTAGCAATAAATGCAATACAATTTTTGCGCACCAATTTGTTAATGATGGCAATGGAACCTTCTAATTTTTCCTGAGAGTTGGTTCCTTTCAACATTTCGTCAATAAACAATACACACGGAATTTCGCTCCTTTCAATTTCATCCATTATTTGTTTCAGGCGTTTTAACTCTGCATAAAAATAAGAGGTATCACTTTGTAACGAATCGGCTATACGCATTGAACTTAAAATGTTAACTATGCTAAACTCCATACTGCTAGCTTGCACTGGTAAACCAATCATACCGCATAACAACGATAAACCAACTGTGCGTAAAAATGTACTTTTACCCGACATGTTTGAGCCTGTGATGATGAATACTTTTTGCTTGCTGTTGTATGTAAAATTATTGGCCACACTTTTGTGTGATACAATTAATGGATGCGCTAAATCTTGTGCATTAAACGTAAGTGGTTTTTGGCTTAGTGTAGGATAAATAAACTGTTGATGCTTGTAAGCATAAGTTGCCAAACTTACCCAAGTTTCAAACTCAGCATGGGTATCCATCCAGTTTAATAAAGTTTTACCGTGTTTGGTTTTCCATTTTTCGATATGCCAAATGCAATACACATCAAACAAAAATAAGCTGTTTAAAATTGGCCCAAGCATGGTGTTTAATCTTTGGTCAAACGTGGCCATTAGCCTATTTAAACTTTCAATTGCATTTGTGTTTTGTTGGTAGTTTTGTTTGATGTGATTTAGCGTTTCGCTACTAAATTGTTGTGCCGAAACAAGCTTATTGAGTTGAACCAACTGTTCAAATTTACTGCGTTGTTTACCTGCAATATTTTGTGTTTGGTTGCTGTAGCGTAATAATGTTCCAACCCAAAACCAGTTTACTAAAACTGCTGCAATAATCAACCCAAAATAACCAAAAGTAAATGCTGCAATTATACCTGTAATGGTTGTAGCAATGGTTAACCAAATGGCCCAAATTACCCAAGGTTTGTTGGCTAATTTTTGTGGTTGATTTAGCCATTGTTCAAACTGTTGTGCGGTCGATTTTTCGGTAGCTGCAAGTGCACTGTAAATTCTATATTGCAATAAAAAATCAGGTAAAGTACTTAGCTCTTTAATGGTGGTTTGTCGGGTTAAAACAGCCGATTCTTTTAACTCAGGATTCAACAATACATCAGCTAATTTTTTTTCAGCAGTGGGGTTTGATGTTCTGTTTAAAGCATGAAACAATGAACCTTGTCCCAACACATCTAAATCGTTGGCATAATTGTGATCACTTGTTAAAAATTCACTGCCATTATTGTTGCTAAAAAAAGTATTGTTCTCGTTTAAGCAGATGTCTTTTAATTGCTGATGATAAGCTAAGGTTTTATTTGCTTTTTGGTGTTGCTTCATCAACCCTAAAAAAACAACAAGCAATAAAATTGCTGCAACAATAAATAGTAAGTTGCTAAAACTTAAATACACCATCCAAACCATCAACACAAAAACCAATAACCTAAATACAGTAAGGAAGGTAATTTGCTTTTTGGTGGATGTAAGTATTGTTTCAGCTTGTTGTTTGTGCTGATTAAAAAATGCAGTGTAGTCTTTCATTGTTCTGATAAGCTAAGCAAAAAAATACCTATACAATTTATACAATTGCATAGGTACTTTATTATTGTTTTATACAATTAACGTTGTTGTTGTGCGCCTTGTATCAGTTGTTGTAAGTTTCTACGTGCCATTACAAAATCAGGGAAAGTTTGAATAGCTTTTTGGTAAGCTTCACCTGCTTGTTGGTATTTTTGAGTTTGAATGTACAGGTAACCTTTCATGTTCCAGCAAGCGGCTATAATTGGTACTCTTTGGCTTTGCGATTGATCGATAAAAATATCAACACTGTCTTTGGTGTTTTTATATTTTTCCATCATGTCGCTAATCGTTTTTGATGCTTCATCAAATTTACCGGTAACCAATTGTACCGATGCGATTTTATAAATGTATTCTGCTTTACCGGTTTTATCGTACAAGTTTTTTGCTAATGTAAATAATTCATCAGCTTTACCTATTTGCTCTAAACACAACATTTTGTATTTGTTGTATTCTTCATTTTCAGGATGGCGTTTTAATGCAGCTTCTGTAGTGGTCAAACACGCATCAATATTTTGTACTGCTAAATACATACTTGGTAAAGAATCGCGTAAGTTGTTGGTGCTGTCGTGTGTTAAAATTAATTGCACCGCAGTAATTGCTGTAGGAACATCCTTTAAATCGTAACTGGTTTTGTACAATTTTTCTAGTTTTTGAATAGATGCATTACTTGCAGGATTATCTGAATTATTGCATGCTGTTAATGTTAAAGCTGCCGCAGCAACTGTACTTAAAAATACTCTCATGATACTTGTTTGTGTTGTAATAGGTTTTTGCAGGTTTGTGTGATGGTTTGTTTTATGGGTATAAATTCAAACCCAATTTTATCTTTTATTTTTTGATTGCTGTAATAATATTTGTTAAGCGATGCCCTTGAGGTTTCTTTGGTTAAATTTGGCTTTTTACCGGTAAACAAAGCAGCAATAGCTGCTCCCATCCATGCTAGTTCTGCCAATATTTTATTCACCTCAATACTTGGTTTCTTTTTATTTAGTAGGGTTGATGTTTCATCTAAAAAGTATTTCATTTCGGTGTTATCACTCACCAAAATAAAACGCTCGGCAAAAACATTATTGTCCATTAATTTAATGGTGGCATCGGCTACATCTAACACGTCCACATAACCGTTTACGCCACGTGTATAAAACGGCATGCCTTTGTAAACTATATTAAACAACGCACACGAACCTTTGTGCCAATCGCCACTTCCTAAAATTACTCCCGGATTTACTATCACTACGTTTAAGCCTTCCTCTGATGCACGCCACACCTCCATTTCGGCTTTGTATTTACTTATTGCGTAGTTGCTGTTTAGTTTAGAATCAACCCATTTTGACTTTTCGGTTACTTGTACACCACTTTTCTCGCGACCTAAAGCAGCAATAGAACTAATGTGTGCAAATTTTTTAACACCGTTTATCAAGCTTAAATTCACCATGTTGGCTGTTCCTTGCACATTTACTTGCATCATTTGTGCCTTATCTTTTTGGCTAAACGAAACCATGGCTGCACAATGGTAAACTTCATCCACACCTTTAAGTGCTTCCTCTAGTGCCGGAGTGTCCAATACATCAGCATCAACCCAGGTTAAATGTTGCTTGGCTTTGTTATCGGTAAACAACAACGAATAAATGTATTCAAACTCGGCCATACTGCTTTGGGCGCGTTTTAACGCCCTAACCTGCAAACCTTTCTGTAAAAGCCTGCAAACAACATGTGCACCTAAAAAACCTGTGGCTCCGCTTACTGCTATCAAAGTGTGGAAATGTTTATTACCTGCGGACGAAAATAAGGTATTTTGCGGCATTAAACATATAACATGCAATTAAGCGATTTCTTACGTCCGGTTCCGCAATCGGTATTTAATGATATAACCGAAACCTCTCCTAAAAGTTTGGTTAATGTAATAGATATATATACCAAACAATTTCCTGATTTGGATGATGTGCAACTCGCCATTATTGGGGTAAAGGAGGAAAGGTTAAAACCTATTCATGCCGGTATTAGCACTACACCCGATGAGGTTCGTAAACAGTTGTATAAATTGGTGCAGCCGAAATACGATGTTAAAATTGCCGACCTAGGAAACATTGAGCCTGGCAGTAGCGTAAGCGATACGATGTTTGCATTAAATGAGTGTTTAAAAGAATTACACGAGCGTAAAATTGTAACCATCATTTTAGGTGGTCCAAGCGATTTGGCTTATGCGCAGTTTACTTCTTATCAAGGCATCAACCCAAATTTAAATATGTTAGTGGCCGATGCAAAAATTGATTTGAAACAAAACGAAACCAACCCTGAATACGCCAATTATTTGTATAAAACGATCACCCATCAGCCGAACTTTTTATTTAACATCATACACATTGGCAACCAGGCGTATTATGTAGAGCAAGAAAGTTTAGATGCATTTGATAAAATGAATTTTGATGTGTTTAGACTTGGTCAGGTGCGTGCTAAAATGCAGGAAACCGAGCCATTGGCGCGTAATGCCGATATGATGGTGTTTAGTTTAAACAGTGTAAAAGCTGCTGATGTGGCCTCGAGTGTAGAAATGAACCCCAATGGTTTTTATGGCGAAGAGGCTTGTCAAATTGCCAGATATGCCGGTATGGGTAACGATTTAACCAGTATTGGTTTTTACGATTTAAATGCATTTAAAGATAACAATGCTTGTGGCAGTAAGCTGGTTTCGCAAATGTTGTGGTACTTTATTGATGGTTATTACAACCGTAAGTACGATTATCCAACAACAGAAAGCAAAGACTACATGATTTACCGCACCACTTTTAAAACCGGTGATTACGAGATTGTATTCTACAAAAATATATACAACGAACGCTGGTGGATGGAAGTGCCTTACCCGAAAGAGCGCTCGAACCACAAAGGAACATTTATGGTGCCGTGCAGTTACAGCGACTATCAGGCCGCATTAAATGATGAAATCCCCGACAGGTGGATGCGTGCCTACCAAAAGTTATTGTAGGTTACATTTATATTCGCAAACCAACTCGTTTGCCAAAAAATAGAACCAGGCTTTTATAATGATGTAATGCCTGAAGGATTCTACCGGCATACGAGAATTTTACTTAACAATCAATGAGTGCATTTGTGCGTTGGCCTTTGCAAGCAATCCCGAAACGCAGTGGCTTGGATTGCGCAGAAAAATGGACTCAGTAGATTGTTGTAAAATTATCGTAAGCC
>CAZRVA010000162.1:0-5363 GCA_964603255.1 uncultured Chitinophaga sp. | reverse complement strand
TCCGGAGATTACCTCTACCCTTTCGTAATCTTTTAAACCCAAGGCTACTTTTACTCTAGTACCATCTTTTAACGTAACCATGTTATCATCACTAACCAAATTACGCGGTATAGTTAAAGTTTGTTTTTTGGTTTGAATAACAATGTTTGCCTCAACAGTTAAGTTAGGATAAAGCACAAGAGGAGTTTGGATAAATTTAGCTTCTACCAGAAACGATTTTGTTCTTTCATTCATCAGCGGATTCACTTTTTCAATTACAGCCTCAAACACTTCGCCCTTATAACTATCTAGGCTTATTAAAACCAACTGACCAGCTTTTAATTTTACAATATCATACTCATCAACCTGCAACTCTACTTTAAACTTATTGGTTGAACCCACAACTGCTAGTGGTGTTTGTGGAGTAACCATTTCACCTTTCTCTTTCAATAAACTATACACTTTTCCATCTACCTCACTTTTCACCTCAAAATCCTGATTTTGTTGCTCTGATATTTGAAGGTTGTTTTTTGATTGTTGAGAAACGAAATTAAGTTGACGCTTTAAATCATCATACTTCAACAAAGCCGATTGATATAACGCACGAGAATTTTCGAAAGCCAACTTACGTTGATCCAACTCAACCTGCGAACCTACTTGCTGATTGAACAAGTTAAGTTGACGTATGTATAAAGATGAATCAACCTGCCATTTATTTTTAGCAAAATCAATGTTTACTTTTAATTCGTTTAGTCTACTTTTATTGTTGGCAAAATCATTAAATACAGCTGCTAAACGTGCATTTTCGGTGCTAATTTTAGAAGTTTCATTCACTACCGAAATAATAGCCGAACCTTTTTTTACTTCATCACCTTCACTTACAAAAATGTGGTTAATGATGCCATTAACGGTGGCAAATACCTGATACTGATTTTCTGCTTTAATCACACCCGATGCATAAACAGACTCGGTAATATCAGTAACCATTGGTTGTATGGTTTCTGTTTTCTTTTTACAAGCAAACAACAATACGAATGAGAGCAGCAATAAGCTAAATTTATTCATGTTTCAAATGTATTCATTTAATGTAATCAACAACCATGATTCGCATCATAAATGGAAATTGGAAACTGGAGGCTAGAGGTTGGAGGCTGGAAGTTGGAGGTTGGAGGTTGGAGGTTGGAGATTGAAAAACAATAAACCCCAAACTACAAATACAGACGCTGCGGTCTGTACCTGCGGCCAATCAACCAATAACTAATAACCCAATAACTAATAACCATCCCTCCCCCTTTTAAATTAAAAATAAAAACCGTAACATCGAAGTAACCATAATTACCCAAGTGTATGTTACATAATCTTGATTTAACTAAAATGTTGGTGCTTGATATTGAAACAGTGCCACAATACCCAACCTACAAAGAAGCTCCCGAAAATTGGCAACATTTATGGGATAAAAAATCGGCTTTTATTAGACGAGATGAATCACAAACTTCTGCTGATATTTATCCGCGTGCAGGCATATATGCCGAGTTCGGAAAAATCATTTGTATATCCGTAGGTATATTTAACCGCAGCGGAAACTATTGGCAATTCAGGGTAAAATCGTTTTATGGCGATGACGAAAAACTGTTGTTGGAAGAATTTGCTACCATGCTCAATAGGCATTTTGACGACCCGGATAACTTGCTTTGTGCACACAACGGAAAAGAATTCGACTTCCCTTACATGTGTCGCAGGATGCTTATTAACGGCATTGAAATTCCAACCATATTAAATATTGCAGGTAAAAAACCTTGGGAAGTGAATCACCTAGACACCATGGAATTGTGGAAGTTTGGCGACTTTAAAAACTTTACTTCATTAGAATTGCTTGCTGCAACGTTTGATATTCCAACTCCTAAAGATGATATTGATGGCAGCCAGGTTTGGACGGTTTATTGGAATGAGAAAGACTTAGAACGCATCAAAACTTATTGCCAAAAAGATGTGGTAACGGTTGCGCAACTCATACTTCGATTTAGGGGTGAGTCGTTGTTAAATGAACATGATGTGGTGATGAGTTAACAAACCACAACATCAACCCACAAAAACATAACAAACAACCTAAGCCTATAATGCTTACTTTTACCAAGGTAAATTAGAATATGAAAAGAGAGAAGAATTTAAAAACTGTGCGCAAAGAAATGGAACGTTTTTTTGCATCAAACAGTAAGAAGGCATTTAACTACAAACAAATTGGCGCAGCATTAAATATAGAAAGTACCGAGGGTAAAAATTACATCATAAGAACCTTAAAGCAAATGGAAAAAGAAGGGTTGCTTGATGAAGTAATGCCCGGCAAATATTTAGCTTTATTAACCACGCATTTTATAACCGGAAGACTTGAAGTTACCCAACGCGGTGCAGGTTTTGTTATACCTGAAGAAGGAAGTGAAATTACCGAAGATATATACATTAGCAGCGATAATTTAAATACCGGTTTAAATGGCGATACCGTTAAAGTAAACTTGTTTGCCAGACGCAGTGGTAGCCGTGTGGAGGGTGAAGTTGTAGAAGTAATAAAACGTAAACGCGAAGAGTTTGTTGGGGTGGTTGAGTTAGGGCATAACTATGCATTTGTGTCTCCTGACGACAAGCGTGTACCTATTGATATTTTTATACCGGAGGGCAAAATAAACAAAGCCCGCAATGGCGAAAAAGTTGTTGCACGTGTTACCGATTGGAGTGGCGAACACCGCAACCCTATTGGAGAAATTATTGAAATATTAGGTAAACCGGGTGAACACAACACCGAGATGCATGCGATTATTGCCGAGTATGGTTTTGCCAATAAATTTCCGGAAGCTGTAGAAAAAGAAGCAGAAAAAATTCCAGATATAATTACCAAAGATGAAATAGCCAAGCGTAGAGATTTTAGAAAAATAACCACCTTTACCATCGACCCCGAAGATGCAAAAGATTTTGATGATGCACTTTCTATACAAGAGGTGGAAGAAGGAATTTACGAAATTGGTGTTCATATTGCCGATGTTTCGCATTATGTAACTCCAGGTACTACGTTGGATGCAGAAGCTTTTGAACGTGCCACATCGGTTTATTTGGTGGATAGAACCATACCCATGTTGCCCGAAAAATTGAGTAACGGAGTGTGCTCTTTACGTCCGCAAGAAGAAAAACTAACCTTTAGTGCCGTTTTTAAAATGAACCTGGAAGGTGAGATTTTAGATAAGTGGATTGGCAAAACTGTAATTTATAGCGACAGACGTTTTGCGTATGAAGAAGCGCAAGACCGCATTGAAAGCAAGGTAGGTGATTTTGCAAAAGAGATTAATATACTAAACGACATTGCTTTGATTTTACGCAAAGCACGTTTTAAAAATGGTGCTGTAAACTTTGAAACCGAAGAGGTAAAGTTTAAGTTGGATGAAAACTTTAAACCGATTGGTATTTATAAAAAAGTGCGCAAAGATGCACACAAGATGATTGAAGAGTTTATGCTTTTGGCCAACAGAACGGTTGCTGAGTTTGTACATAAAATGAAAGGTGAGAAACAACCTAAAACTTTTGTTTACCGTGTGCACGAACCACCAAGCGAAGAGAAACTAAAACTATTTAATTTGTTTGCAGCGCGTTTTGGGTTGAGTATTCAAACTACTTCACAAAAAGCAATATCAACTTCGTTTAATAATTTATTAAATGATGTAGAGGGTAAACCGGAACAAAACATTGTTCAAAATATGGCTGTGCGAAGCATGATGAAAGCTTACTATAGCACCAAGAAAACAAGTCATTATGGTTTAGCATTTGATTTCTACACACACTTTACTTCGCCCATACGCAGGTATCCTGATTTGATGGCACATCGCTTATTGTTTTCATACTTAAACAAAGGCAAATCGGCAAACGATGTGGAGTATGAAGAGAAATGCAAACACTCGTCACAAATGGAAATACAAGCTGCCGAAGCCGAACGTGCCAGTGTTAAATACAAACAAGTTGAATACATCAAAGACTTTATTGGCGAACAATTTGATGGCATTATTAGCGGTGTTACCGAGTGGGGCATTTATGTAGAGATTACCGAATACAAGTGTGAAGGCTTAGTAAGACTAGCTAACTTAACCGATGACTTTTACGATTACGATGAGTTTAACCAATGGATTATTGGTAGACGATCGCGTAAAATTTTTCAATTAGGTGGCGAAATTAAGGTAGTAGTAAGGCAAGCCGACCTACAAAAACGTCAGATAGATTTGGATGTAGTTGAAGTATCAACGGCCAGAAGAATTACCAAAAAGGTTGATAAAAATGCACGTAAAGAAGAAAAGCGCAAAAAACGCAGAAGGTAAGTTTAAATTATTTTCTACACTGATAATCAATAAATTTACACTTTAATGCGACTAGCATTAGAAATAAATACTCAAACTCATATATTTGGCCAAATTTAGAATTACGCAATGAGAGGATTTTTATTAAGTATAGCTATATTATTTTCTGTTACTGCTTTTGCACAAAAGGGAGGTAAAAAACCGGCATCTGGTTATGATGTTATCCATCCATTTAAAAACGGAATTGCCAAAGTAGAAAAAGACGGAAAACAAGGTTTTATTAACGAAGCGGGTGAAGAATTTGTTCCTGTAAAATACGACCAAATTTATCCTTGGGAAAAAGGCAGAGCAAAAGTTGAAATTGCAGGCAAATATGGTTTTATAAACGAAGCAGGCGAAGAATATATTCCGGTTAAATACGATTTTATTGGGCCGTTTAAAAATGGACTTGCTATTGTATCCTTAAATGGGCGAAGGGGATTGATAAACGAAGCAGGCGAAGAAGTGGTAACCTTACAATAAACCAAACAATATTAAAGAAGCTGAACTCACAAGGTTCAGCTTTTTTTATGCAATTTATTTTGCAAGATGAACTTTCTATCAAGCGTTAAAAAAGTAACCTCAAGATTGAATGTTGAACCATGCTTGAAGAATGCTACACGGCCCATGATGATTTTACGTAACAATCAAGGTGACTGTTTGCGGGCAGGGCTTAATAATTATCGTCAATCTATACCCCTCAGTCATGTCCACGCAAAAACTTTGCATGACAGTACCGAAGTGATTTCGGCACAACACTTTCATACGATGCTTTTTACTTTTAAGTATTGCTTTATTGTGTAGGTGAAATTATAGAGAGGAAGAATTATGAACCATGTTTGAAGGCCTCTATACGGCACATGAGATTATTGCGTAACAAGTAAGTGCAGTTGTATTTGCGCAGGGCTTGGCAAGCAATCCCGAAATGAAGCGTAGCGAAATGGCTTGGATTGCGTGGGATACAACAAGCGTAACTTGTAGCAAAAATCTCATAAGCCTTGAATTTTTTGCTAA
>CAZRVA010000161.1:0-5421 GCA_964603255.1 uncultured Chitinophaga sp. | reverse complement strand
TCCTCATCCAACAAATCTTCTCCTTCGGGCAACTCTAATGCTTTTACGGGTTGTATGGCACTGCCGGCAATTCCTTTAATAGATCCATACATATCGATGGTGTTGGTAATTACTTTTTCAATTTGTTTTTCACGCTCTCTCCAAATGCGTTGCATGGCGCGTTTTTCGCTATCTAAAGCTACTTTCATTTGCGAGAACCCTTCTACAATGGCTTCCACCTGCATACGGAAAGTGGTGCTGGTTAAATAATCATACAACAAATGCATTTTATCGCCTTTGTTTTCTTGCGAACTTAATGCGTTACTCAATTGTACAATCGATTCGCGTAATACCGAACACAAGCCCTTAAACTCCTCAAACGTACAAATCCAAATACCATCACGCAGTCCCATACGCTCCATATCTGCAGGCATGGCATCAGTTACCAATACCCCAACATCTGCTCCTTTTTCGCGTATATCAGCTTTAAACTTTTCAATCCAACCCGACTGAAAATCTTTAGTACGTTTGCTCTCGTAATAAATTTTACCACAGTTTTGTTGGGTACGGGTGTTTACCACCTGAATACAATCGCCACCACGTGCACCTTTTTTAATCTCTTCAATTGTATCTAATGGGAAATGAGAAATCAACCATTCTTCAATAGCCAATTCTTGCACCTCACCTTGCAATTGCATGCTGCCTTGCTCCTGCTTACGTTTCATTTCTTCCGTTAGTTTCTTTTGGTCTTCTAACTGCTTTTGTAATTCTTTAAAACGTAACTCGTTGCGCTCCTCTTCGGCTTTGCGTATTTTATCTTTTTCTGCAAACAACAATTCGTTTAATTTCTTTTGCGATTCGGCCTCTACCAATTCGCGCATTTCATCTTTTTCACGTTTTAGTTTTTCTATTTCAGCTTTGCTTCGGTTAAGTTCTTTTACTTGCTCCGATTTTTCTTTTAACTCTTCTTGTAAAGCCTGTAATTGCTCCGAAGATTCTTCCTTCACCTTTGCCTTTAACTTCTCTTCTAAAAGCTTACGCTCTTCTTTCAACGTTTTATCCAAACGCTCCTGAAACAACTCGTTTTCTTTTTTCTTCTTGGCTTCAAACTCTTCCTTTGCTTTGTTTAAGCTATCCAACTCCAATTCATACTTCTTCTTTTCGGCAGCCAGTTGTGCATTAAATTTAACTTTTAACTCTTCCTCTAATTTATGGGCTAAAATATCTTCTACATCTATAGGATTGCCGCAGTTTGGGCAACTAATTTGGTTATTTTGCATATGGTTCATCTACTTTTCAAAATCAAATATAATTAAATCGGTATCTACTTGTATTGGTTGTGAAGTATTGACGTGTTTGTTTGCGGTTTACATTTCTTTGTTTGGGTTGATAAAGGTGCACTCACAGAAAACTCAGAATTGCACAGAATTTTGCTTTGCAAAGATTTGGTTGTAAAGAACCGTCAGACGCATTTCGCGTCAGTACGGTTTTTTATATTTACCAGCCTTATTCTTTTCAGTCTGCAATGGGCGATGCCCAATGCAGGTTTGATTTCGCCCCTTCAGGGCTTTGTTCGTTCTCAAAAAAATTTTACTCATTATAAGTATTGCTCCACTTCATCATTCATTATTTAAACCTTAGTATACTTTTCGTATTTCGATTTTAGCATTTCACTGTTCCTTCATTTCCTCTCTATCAATTACAGCTAATCTTTTTAATGATGTAACTTCAATGGTTAAAAAATCATACTCCTCAGTTACCTTACCTGTTATGTGATAACATCCGCCACCGGTAAATGGATGTGCTCGTGCAACATCAGGAAAATGTACGGTATCAATCCAATGCCCATCGGTATCAATAAAAGTACCGAAATACATACGCTCGCCTTTGTGTGTTTGTGTACGTTTGGTATTTACCAAATAACCTACAATACTCACTTCTTGGTTCATATAGTTTTTTAGTTCTTTGGCTTTTAGTGTTGATGGCAATTTATCACGCAACAACATAAACGGTGAACTTAATGAAAACCCCAACAACTCTATTTCATCAAATGCATCATCAACTAAAGAACCTACTAAATTTGGTAACTGAAACGATTTATGTTTTGGCTTAAATAATTGATTAGACGTGTTGTTGTTTTTTACCGGATGAATAAGTGCATGCACCTGCCACAACAATTCCTTTTTGTTTTTTCTCGTAAACCCAAAAGCACCAACCCTAATCAGTAATCGTATTTGCTCAATAGATACAGGCACACGTGCCACAAAATCTTCCAAACTTAGAAACATTCCATGCGCTTGTCTTTCCTCAATAATGGTGTGTTGCGTTTGTTCGGTTAACTCGGCAATCAACCCAAATCCTAAATAAATAACTTTACCTTTTATTACTGATTCTATATTACTGCTGTTTACGCAAGGTGCACAAATGGTAGCTCCGTGCATTCTGGCTTCGTGCACGTAAAGCTCGGTTCGGTAAAAACCACCACCATTATTTAACGTAGCCACCATATACTCTAAAGCATAATACGCTTTTAAATAAAGTGCCTGATAACTCTCTACCGCGTAACTAGCCGAGTGCCCTTTGGCAAAAGCAAAATTGGCAAAACTTTCAATCTGAGTCCAAATTTCAAAAACCAGTTTTTTATCGTAACCACGTTGCTCGCAATTGCTAAAAAACTTTTCGCGCACTACCGAAAATTCGTTACGTTTCTTAAACTTCCAACTCATGCCACGCCTCAAATAATCTGCTTCGGCAAGGGTTAACCCGGCAAACTGATGCGCCACTTTTATTACATCTTCTTGGTACACCATCACACCATAAGTTTCGGCTAAAATATCGTACAACTCGGGCAACTTGGCCCTTGCTTGTTCACGTAATTTTTCGTTTCTAAAACGGTTAATGTACTCACGCATCATACCACTTTGCGAAACTCCCGGACGAATAATTGAACTGGCTGCAACCAAACGTAAATAATCATCAGCTCGTAGTTTGGCTAATAACATCCGCATTCCGGGCGACTCTACATAAAAGCAACCAATGGCTTTGGCCTCACGCAAAAGTTCTTTTACTTTTTCGTCTTGTTTAAACTTACGTATTTCGTGTATATCAATTTCAATACCTTGGTTTTGTTTGATGATAGACAAAGCGTCTTTAATTTTACCCAACCCTCGCTGACTCAAAATATCAAATTTAAACAAACCAACATCCTCTGCTTCAATCATGCTAAATTGTGTAGTAGGATAACCTTTTGGGGGTAAAATAGTGGCTGAATAATACGAAATAGGTTCTTCAGAAATTAGAATACCACTGGCATGAATGCTTAAATGACTTGGTTTTCCGGCCAGGTGTTGCGCGTAATAAAACAGTACTTCAGTTAAATTATTTTTATCATACTTGTTGATGTTGGCATATTGCGGTGCTATTTTTTTTAATTGTTGAATTTCATTTGGCGGAAATCCAAATACCTTTCCCAACTCCTGTATCACGGCATCTTTTTGATACGTGCTATATGTGCCTAACAATGCAGCTTTTCCATTTTGTCCAAACCGTTCAAAAATATAACGCGTCATATCGTCCCTATCACGCCACGAAAAATCAATATCAAAATCAGGTGCATTACTTCTGTGTTCATTTATAAATCGTTCAAAATATAAATCAAGTTCCAGCGGATCTACATCTGTAATACCAATTAAATATGCCACCAAACTATTGGCTCCACTGCCTCTGCCCACATGGTAATATTGCTTACTGCGTGCATAGTTTACAATATCCCAATTAATTAAAAAGTACGAAGCAAAGTTCATTTTTTCAATCACCGCCAATTCCTTTTCCATGCGTTGCAATGCTACATTTTGCTCATTCGTATCAGTGTATCGGTATACCAAACCTTTCATACATTCGCTGCGCAAAAGAGCCATATCGTTAGCCGTACTATTGGTATAAAATTGTTTGTTTTTATTTTTTAGTTTACCGTAATCAAACTGCACGTTACATTGTGCTAAAATATTTTCGGTATTTTGTATGATGTATGGATGAGCAACATAAGTATTCAATAATTCATCCCGCGACAACATCATCTCATTTCCTTTGGCTTGCTCTGTAACCGGAAGTTTACTCAGTAAATTATTGGTATCTATGGCACGTAACAAACGGTGCGTATTAAATTGAATTTTATTGGCAAAAGTTACCTGATGTAAGGCCACCAATTTATCGTTTAGTTTTTGGTAAGGCGATAACACCAACTGCTTTAAATCACCAATAGAAACACCAATAAATTCATGCGCACTTAACGGCCAACCTTTATAACTTGAAAACGGATAAACAATAAAAGCATGATGAAATGGAGGAGCACTATTTTGAAACGGTTGTTGTGCATGTAAATGTTTGCTTAAGTGTTCGTTTAGCTCTTTAAATCCTGCATTATTTTGCGCTAAACCCACATATTTTTGTTGCACCCCATTTCTAAAATCAATACCTACAACAGCTTTTAAAGGTTTGTTTTGAGTAAGTCGTAATGTTTCTAAAACGGCCGAAGTATTATTGATATCAGTTAACGCAAACGCCCTGTAACCGTTGTTGTAAACGGCAGTTAATAACTCCTTAATGGCATACGTTCCGTAACCAAAACTGTAATATGTATGGCAATTAAGTAGCATGTATGGGTTGATAAACAGATGATGAATTACTTTTTTTCTTTACCGCTAAACGGATTAAAGTTGCTCATTTTAAAACTGGTACCAACGGCACGTGCCACGGCATCATCACCAAAACGTTTACGTATTTTATCCATAGCTAAATACAACTGTACTTGCTCGGGTGTTTGATCAAACAAATTGTATTGATGACCACCATGCACCAAATGACTAAACCTAATACCAACAAGCCTAATAAGCATGCGTTTTTGGTACAGTTTATCAAACAACTCTTTTACTTTTTCAATTAAAATATGATCCATAGAAGTGTATGGAATACGTGCTTGCATGGTGTAGGTATTAAAGTCGGAGTAGCGTATTTTTACCGTAACACAAGCTGTTAGTTTTTGCTCGGAGCGCAATTGGAAGGCTAACTTTTCTGTCATACCAATTAATAAACCGCGTAACATTTTTACGTCAATGGTATCTTGCTCAAAAGTTCGCTCGGTACTTATTGATTTCCTTTCCGAGTAAGGTTCAACCGGACTGTTATCAATACCTTGTGCCTTGCGCCAAATTACCGTACCATTATCACCCAACACTTGTTGCATCAACTCCAATGGCATTTCTTGTAATGTTCTAATCCACATCACCCCCATACCTCGTAAAAGTTGGTAGGTTTTATCGCCCACCATAGGAATTTTTTTTATAGATAAGGGCGCTAAAAATTCTTTTTCGGTTCCTAGTAAAATATGTTTTTGTCCGTTTGGTTTGGCCTCGCCTGTTCCTACTTTTGATACCGTTTTGTTGG
>CAZRVA010000160.1:0-5451 GCA_964603255.1 uncultured Chitinophaga sp. | reverse complement strand
ATATGACAGAGTAAGCATAAGCGATTTTTTAAAAGGTTATTATTTTGGTTTGTGCATTGACCAGACAGTAATTGAAAAACATTGCAAAAAGGACTTTGAGAACAAACTCAAATCATCTGAACATAGAAATTTTGAAATAGCATCCTTGTTTCAGTTCATTAGACGAATATCAGAAACTACAGAGAATAAATACGACAATCAACTTCTCACTTTTTTAGATTTAAACACTGAAAACTTTATTGAGACAATTAAAAATGAAGAAATCACAAAAACATTGTCAGGCTTAAGTGAACTTGCTTTGACATCCTTTGACAATTTTGGAGACGAGCTACTTTTCAAAAGCAGAAAGTGGATTATCAAAAAAGTTGAGCAAAGAAAACGACAAGATATTTATAAAGTAAAACTTTTACCTGACTTAGAAAAAATAGCGAAGGACAAGGGAAAAGCGGTTTTAAAAGAACTGAAAAAATGAGAAAGGCAGCCCATAACAGCACCTACCCAAAAGTGGCGGTTCAGTGGTTAAATCAAGCTTTGTGCTTCTATCAAAGTTTGTGCTTGGTTGACAGTGAAGTGCTTCGAAATCGCCACCTTCGGGTAGCCGCCAACCGTTATGCATAAATTTATGACACGACACATCTACATCATATTGACAGTTTTTATGACCGCTTGTGGGACAACATCGGCAGACAAAAAGGAAACTGAAGTTGATTCTGCAAAAATCGATTCAACGACCTATTTGCAAACTAACGTTAAGACTGACAATAATGTAGCGGAAGACACGACTGACCATAACAATGCAACCTACTTCGTTGTGGTTGCCGACACAAGCCAAGACTATTCAATGCTTCATAAAAAAATGTTTGACCTGAACAGCAAATTAAAAATTCCTATTGACACAATGGGACGCTTTTACAACAAGACAAAAAATCTTATCGCCTTGCCCGACAATGACGAAGATGAAATTTATGCAGGCGACTATTTCCCCAGACGTTTTCCATCGGACAATTTAAGTTTAGAATATTTAAACTTTTACCAAAAACAAGCAGGCGAAAAAACTATTGCTTTGGTTACAGGAATTTACGAAACAGAAAAAAGTGCAGATAGTGCGTTGACCGTTTTACGCAAAACAGAGAAAAAAATATTTAAAATAAAAGCAGACATTTATGTGGGTTGTATGCACTGACAGAGAAAGAAAATCTACGCATAACAAATAGCGCTTAAACGAAGTGTACCCACTTCGATTTAATTATGTGTTGACATGACTATGAGAAAACTACCAACCGACATGAAGTGTTTAATAAATATAATTACCATATTTAATGTACTGTTTCCAATATTTTTATTTGGACAAAACAACTATTTAACTATTGGTATAAAAGAGAATGGAATTTGTTTTGGTAATTCCCCAAATTACGCTGGAATAAGATTTAATTTCAGAGACAAAAATGTTTCCAATATAAATGGCTTAAATATTTCCGGGCAAACAGGAAGCGAGAAAATGAATGGGATTTCTGTTGGTTTATTGGCTTCCTTAGACAGTAGCTTAAACGGTTTGCAAATAGGATTTGCAACAGGTGGAGAAGTAGTAAATGGAGTCTCCATCGCACCGGCAATTACGGTTCACGAAAAAATAAATGGATTGGCAATATCTGGCATAGCTACCTGGTTTAAAACTACTAACGGAGTACAAATCAGTTTATTTGGAACAACCTCTTTTGGTTTTATGGGCTCTGGAACAATAAATGGATTAGGAATTGGAGGAGTAACCTTTAATTGTAAAAAGGTTAATGGTGTCGTTATTTCTTCAATACTATGTTACCAAGAGGTACTAAATGGAGTTTCAATTGCATGTTTTAATGCTACAGAAAATTTAAATGGCTTTCAATTTGGCTTATGGAACTATGCAGCGAATAACAGGAAACTATTCAGACGACTTCCAATCATGAACTTCAACTTAAGAAAAAAAGCAGATAACATTTAAAATCAACTTGATTTACTAATTTGAAGTTGGCACTGCCAAATACAAATATTTGTTACGAACTTGATCATTATTAAAAGAGTACTTACTCCCCTATCAACTTTTTACTTTTTTGCCTGTAGTTTTCTATAAAATAATACGTAGAAAACAAAACCAACATCAACAAAATAATACTGTTCTCTAACCAATGTTCAAAAGGGTGTACCCAAATTTCTTTAAATAAATTCCAACGACCAATTACCTCAATAAAATTCCAAAATATAATAACCGTTGGTACTGCATAACGTATGGCGTAATCGTACTTATTTATGCGTATTAAATTTAAAAACAGGTATAAGGACCAAAACAAAGAACCAAAAGCCACAATATAAGTAGCAGGGTGTTTATCGCCTGCAATGTCTTTGTCGTACACCAATAACAACACAATGTAAAACGTCCATAAAATCATGATGGTTTCTATAAACGTAACCATGGCTGTTAGTTTACTGTTACTGCCCGATGCATTAATTTGTGTACGCAACTTAAACACCCGTTGAAACCAATTAAAAAACTGGCATTTGGTATTGCTAAACACAAAAAACACCAACAAGGTTAACAACAAACCCAAAGATGACATCATTACTAAATACTCGGGTTTGGTAGTTATTTCTCCATCTTCCATTAAGGGTGCTACTTCCAATTTTTCGGCAATCCAAACAAATGAAAACTCCACCCAACCTGTCCACACCAAAATACCGGCCAATAAACCCATAATGGTAGCCACCGATTTGTTGTTGTTTTTAATGATACCCCACACCAAACTTAATGCACCTATTAAACCAATAACAAAAGCTCCTATAAATTTTTGGTGCTCAAAAATGCCCTCGTTTAAAATCATTAAAGCATGACCAATGGGCATAAACAATAAAACAATGATAAAGGCAAAAACGCCCTTTTTGTATGTGTTGATGAAGGCAATCATAAAGCTATTATTTTTACGGGGTCAAACTTAATTTTTATTTAGACTAATTACAAATAATAAAACAAAAATCAGGTTTTGTTGGGTATACAACCGTTTTTAAAATTGGAGACTACCCTATTTTAAGTATATTCTTTTGCGGATTTACCAGAGCATAGATTAGTTTCTAACCATAAAAACTATTGGAATTATGCAGATAAAATATTTACTTGGTGTTTGATTAGTAACCACAAACAGCCATTAAACCTCTAGCCCGGTTTTTACCTATATTAAAAGTTGCCACACTCTCCTGCACTGTGGTTTGTTCAACATCAACCAAAGTTATTTTTGGGGTTGATACAAATAGTAACCAAACAATTTAATACTTAATAATATGAAACACTTTAAAATCTTATTCATTTTTGTTGTAACCGGAGTTGCAGCACATGCACAAACTAAGTACAACCAAGTTGGTCAATTAGGCGAGTACAAGTCGGATTGGTTATTGGTTGAACTCGATAAAAAGCTTGGCTTTATTAATGATAATGGCAAGGAAATAATAAAACCCACATACGAACTTATTGGACCATTTGGTGAGTATAAGTCGGATTGGGCTTTGGTTAAACTCAACAATAAATTGGGCTTTATAGATGATCAAGGCAAAGAGATAATCAAACCTATTTACGATAAAATTGGTCAGTTTGGTGAGTATAAATCAGATTGGGCTTTGGTTGAACAAGATGGTAAATTTGGTTTTATAAACGACAAAGGCGAAGAAGTTACCAAACCTTTGTATGATAAAATTGGTCAGTTTGGCGATGTAAAATCCGATTGGGCTTTGGTTGAAGTAGATAACAAATTGGGGTTTATAAATGATAAAGGCGAATTGGTGGTAAAACCCATTTACGATAAAATTGGTCAGTTTGGCGATGTAAAATCCGATTGGCTTGCAGTAACATTAAACGACAAAGTTGGCTTTATTAACGACAAAGGAAAAGAAGTCATTAAACCATCCACCCAGAAGCCATAACAACGGGTATTCCGTCCTCTCTAATCATCCGAAGCCTTGGCGTAGGATGGCCTCCTCCAGCCTCCAGCCTCCAGCTTCCAACTTCCAGTCTCCATTTGCCCAATAAATAAGGCACTTTAACGTTTAGTTGTATAAAATATCAAAATCCGATTGGGCTTTATGGCTCAAAAAGGCTATGTTTGTTACTCACCCGATAATGCCATGCATTGTCGATAATTGAATTAAATGAATAAATTTTTATCGTACATACTTACCGGAACATTGTTATTTACAGGCACCCAATCGTTTGCACAATTGGTTGGTTCTAATGTAGATGACGAAACATTGGCTTTGGTTGATACCAATACCATTAAGTTACGCAACAAGTTGTACCCTAAAAAATCTCAAGGAGATTTAAACATTTACGGTTTTGAGGAAAACGATGTACCTGTTTATGCTGACTCAGTTATGGCGTACAGGTTATCTTTACTTGAATCGGAAATACCTCTGGAGTTTAACGAATATGTTAAACCATACATCAACTTATACACCATTCGTAAGCGCAATTTATCTTCTAAAATATTGGCTTGGAGTAAGTACTACTTCCCTATGTTTGAAGAAGCTCTAGATCGCGCAAACATGCCAATGGAGTTAAAATATTTGGCCGTAATCGAATCAGCGTTAAACCCAATGGCTACTTCGCCTGTGGGTGCTGCCGGTATGTGGCAATTTATGGCTCCTACAGGTAGAATGTACGGTTTAAAAACTACGGCTATTTATGATGAGCGCAGAGATGTACAAAAATCTACCGAAGCAGCTATTAAATACTTGCGTAACTCTTACCGTATTTATGGCGATTGGTTGTTGGTGATTGCATCATACAACTGTGGTCCGGGTAACGTGAACAAAGCCATTAGAAAAGCCGGTGGAGTGAAAAACTTCTGGGCTATTCAAAAATACTTACCAGGCGAAACCCGTGGTTATGTTCCTGCATTCATAGCTGCTGCTTATATGATGAATTACGCATCTGAGCACAACTTATATCCTGCAGAGAATTTCGACATTGAATTTCATACCGATACTGTTCACGTAGATGCTTCATACAACTTAGGTTTATTGGCTAGCAATTTGGATATGAGTTTGGATGAGTTATTGGACTACAACCCGGCATTAAGAAGATCAGTTATTCCGTTTGGGGTTGAAAAGGTAACTTTAACCTTACCTTACAACAAAGCCGTTAAGTTTGCATCTATTAATGATACCAGCTTTAAACAAAGTAGCAACGAACAGTTAATGGCCATGAATCGCCAAATTGCTATTGAGAAAAAACAGCAATTGGCATCTAACTCAAACAACAAAAAGAAAACCACCAACAGCCGCACCATTACTGTAAAACGTGGCGACTCGTTAGGTAAAATTGCCAACAAATACAACGTAAGCGAAACTGATTTAAAACGTTGGAATAAAATTAAAGGCAACCGCATTAATGCCGGTCAGAAATTGGTAATAAAAGGTTAATTATAAAAC
>CAZRVA010000159.1:0-5667 GCA_964603255.1 uncultured Chitinophaga sp. | reverse complement strand
AAATAAAACAATGGGATGCATACGAGTTGTTGCTGGGTGACATTACACCAATTCAATCTATTACTGCCATTATAGAAAAAATGGAAAAGGATAATGAAAACGTTTTGGTTGGCAGCACACAAATTATTTTGGCTCCGGGTTATCAATTTAAGTTGGTTGATGCATTGATTACCAATTTTCATCAACCCGAAAACACATTGATATTATTAATAGCAGCTTTTGTGGGCAAAGATTGGCGTAAAATTTACGAGCATGCTTTAAATAGTAATTATCGCTTTTTAAGTTACGGAGATAGCTCGTTGTTATTTAAAAACGATTCGCCTAAGTAATTCAGGGTAATTTAGATATTTTTTAAAGCAGTCATTTGTTTTGATGTTCCAAGAACAATTAGTTTACAGTCATCGGGTAATATCTGAAAAACTTCCGGATTGATGATGTAACTGCCATCTGCATTTTTTATACCAACAACGTTTACACCTGTCTTAGTGCGTAAATCCAATTCGTTAATGGTGTTACCTTTTATTTTATTTCGAATATCACTTAGTAAAAACTCTTCCATACTTACATCAAAATCCTGACCGGTAATCATATCAATAAACTCTTTGATATCGGGTTGAATCATGAGTGTAGCCATGTGGTTACCTCCAATTTTATCCGGCATAATTACATTAGTTGCACCTGCACGTTTAAGTTTTTTTACTGCGTTATCTGATGACGCTCTACTAACAATGGTAACATCATTATTTATCTCTTTTGCCGTTAAGGTAACATAAACATTTGCAGCATCATCAGGTAGGGTAGTAATAAGACCTTTCGCATTGTTTATGCCTGCATCAATTAATACATCATCTATTGTTGCATCATCGTTTAAGTACAAAATATTGCCATCACTCAGTAATGTCTCACTAATATCTTTATTCATTTCGATAATAACATAAGGAATACCTTTGTGTTTTAATGTAGAAGCCGCCTCTCGTCCATTTCGTCCGTATCCACAAATAATAACATGGTCTTTTAGTAGTGCTATCTTTTTTTTCATTTTGTTTACCCTGTAATATTCAATAAAGTCGCTTTGTATAAAAAGGTTTGTTATTAAACCAATCGCATAAGCAAATAATCCTAAATTGGTTAAAATCAAAAAAATGGTAAATACACGGCCGGCATCTGTTAGTGGCCTTACCTCACCATACCCCACAGTTGCAATGGTAATAACCGACATGTAAATAGCTTCTATGAATGTTAAATCTTCAACAATCAAATAGCCAATTGTTCCTATGGTAATAGGAATTAAAATCAATAAAAAAGAAAGCGCTATTTTGTATTTATATGATTTAAACATGAAGGTAATTTGATGCGTAATTTAGTTTTTTTAGAACTAAAACAAACAAATCTCGATTACAGAAAAAAGATGAAATGCTTTTTGCAACAAAAGGTAGTTTACCCGATGTTAATTTTAAACTAGCATCATTCTTAATATATACACATATTAGTTAAGTAGTGTAAAATTACCCATTTGGGTAAATGTTTTAAGTACTTTGTTTTGGTATCCTTGATAGGTTATATGGTAAACATACACATCACTTGTGGCTGGCTTTCCATTTATTGTTCCATCCCAACCAAAGCTTACATCATTAGAGGTAAAAACCAGTTGCCCCCAACGGTTGTATATCTTTAAGTCGTATGTCACTACATCATTACCAACAGGTAAAAACACATCGTTATTACCATCGTTATTAGGAGTAAAAATATTGGGCACATGAAGTATCACCCCACATTTCCTTTTTACCTTGGTATCATCATTTCCAATACAGCCATTGTTATCGGTTACTTTTACAAAATAATTGCCCACTTGTTTAATCCTTATCCACTGTGTGGTATCGTTTGTTGGAGTCCATTTGTACGCAGTAAAACCTTCACCTGCATCAAGCTTTATAATTTCTTTTTCATCTTCACATAAAAAATATTCGCTGCCTAATTGTGTAATAACATCTGGATGATTTTTTATATCAATTGAATCATATGCAAAACAATCACCATTACCTACTTTTAACCATATTAATCCGGTGTTTTGAACTGTTATTGTTTTTAGCGTTGATCCATTAGACCACAAGTAACTATCGCAGGATGGCCCATCAAGGGTTATGGTATTTACTGCGCATTTAAAAGTATCGGCTGGGAAGTTAATTTCTGGTGCTTGAGATACTGTAATGCTATCAACAAAAACATAAGATTGGCCGCATCTATGTATGGAGAGTTTAAATGGAAACTTACCTTTTTTGGTGTAGGTGTATTGCGCGGTAACTTGGTTCGAATTCGTTCCAGGTTCAAACTCCCAGTTAATTGAGTCGTATGGGTATAAAGTACTAAAGGTAAAGGTTGATGTTTGGTTTACACATTTACCTTTTAATGTTACAACGCCATCATTAATTGGGTTGATGATGGTTTTGCCTTTTGTAAAATCGGGTAATTGAAAATACGATCTTCGCCCGGTTCCATCATCAAGGTTTAAAACGTTTCTTGAGTATTGGCATAAGTTGCCGTATAAATCAGGTAAATTAATGACATCAATTTTTGCGCTTGGGATATTTGATTCGTGTGTGGTGATGTATATTTTATTATCCGGGCCAAGGCGCAATGCATTCAAATTATCGGGTGTGGTGGCTATTAATGTATAGTTTTGAAAGTTGTTGCCCGAGTATTGAACCAAGTGACTTTCAAGGTATGAATACGATACATACAATTTGGTGTCGTTTTCTGAAAAAGCAAGGCCATAAGACCTATCCCAATTGGTTTGCTTAGGTAAAACATGGTGGTTGCTTATTAAACCACAAGCTGCGTCAAAGTCAAATACTTCAACAATGTTGTTGTTGCCAGCATAATGACTTACTGCAATTTTGTTTCCTTTATTATTGGTGGTTATTTCTCCTAAAAGTTCAGCATTGGAGCCAATTTCGAAAGTGTTGTGTGTATCGGTTAATCCGCTGCTGTCAATTAAATAGGTATAAAACAAATCAGAGTTTTTTTTGTGGGTAACCAACCAACATGCATTTTTATATTGGTGATTAATTAATGCTATTTGACCTGATAAATTAGTCTCAATTGCCTCTCGTGGAATGCTAATTGCTCCTTGGCCACCATTGGCATTCATATCAACAGTAAGGTAATACAAGGTTTCAAACTCAACCACGAAAACAAAATATTTGCCGTTATTTTGTGGATAGGGCATAATCAAAACATCACCCAATAAAGCCGCAGTTGCATTAATTACACCAATTAAATTGTTGTTTTTGTTCCAGATGGCTTTTCCATCGGTATAAAATATTAATTCGCCTGTATTAGGGTTAGAGATAGATGCAGAGGAAGATAACATGTTTATTGGGTTTTTGTAACTTACCTGTGCATTCCCGCTTTCGAATGATATGGCAGCTCTGGTACCAAATAGCCAATTGTAATTGCTTTTTTGTGCAAATAAAATTTTCGTTCCCGATAAGAGATAGAATAAAAGCAATAAATAAGATTTTCCGATGGGCATCATTGCAAATAAAGACAAAGTTGCACTAGTTTAAGTTGTCTGATGGCTTAATTCTTTGTTAATTAAGTTGTTTTGATTGGTCTTTTTGTTTAAAGCTACAGCGGAAAAAATGTGGAAAACAAAGCATAAAAACCCTGTTTAATTTTAGGTTAACAAGCTAATTGAACGTATTTTTACGCATTAATTCTTTAGCATATTTATGTCAGATAGTTCAATGGAAAACAAAGGTAATTACGGTGCCGATAATATTCAGGTACTAGAGGGTTTAGAAGCGGTTAGAAAACGTCCTGCAATGTATATTGGTGATGTTGGCGTGAGGGGATTACACCATTTGGTTTACGAGGTTGTAGATAACTCAATTGATGAGGCATTAGCGGGTCATTGTAAAAATATTCACATTACTATTCATACAAATAATGCAATTAGTGTTTTAGATGATGGTCGTGGTATTCCTACCGGAATGCACAGCAAAGAGAAAAAATCAGCATTAGAAGTGGTTATGACCGTGCTACATGCCGGTGGTAAGTTTGATAAAGATACTTATAAAGTTTCTGGTGGTTTGCACGGTGTGGGTGTAAGTTGTGTTAATGCATTATCAACCCTAATGCGTACTACAGTTTACCGTGAAGGTAAAATTTGGCAACAGGAATATAGCTGCGGCAAACCTTTGTATGATGTAAAGGTTATAGGCGAAAGCGATAAAAACGGAACACATCAATACTTTGAACCGGATACCAGTATATTTACGGTGTCTGAATACAAGTTTGATACTTTGGCTGCGCGTATGCGCGAGTTGTCGTTTTTAAATAGAGGTATAAACATCTTTTTAAAAGATGAGCGTCCTGATGAAACCGGAAATTTACGTGAAGAATCGTTTTACAGTGAAGGTGGTTTAAGAGAGTTTGTTAATTACCTTGATGGCACACGCGAAAAAATATTACCTGAACCAATTTATGTTGAAGGTGAAAAAAATGGTGTACCGGTAGAGGTTGCTATGATTTACAATAGTGGCTACACAGAAAATTTACACAGTTACGTAAACAATATTAATACACACGAGGGAGGAACCCACGTTGCCGGTTTCCGCAGGGCTTTAACACGTACATTAAAAGCTTATGCCGAAAAAGAAGGCATGTTTAAAAACTTAAAGTTCGAAATTTCGGGGGATGACTTCCGCGAAGGTTTAACTGGTGTAATTTCTGTTAAAGTTCAAGAGCCACAATTCGAAGGTCAGACCAAAACCAAATTAGGCAATAGCGATGTTACCGGTGCGGTAGATCAGTGTGTGGGTGAGATGTTGAACAACTACCTAGAGGAAAATCCTAAGGAAGCCAAGTTAATTGTACAAAAAGTAATACTGGCCGCTACTGCCCGCCATGCTGCTAAAAAAGCACGCGAAATGGTGCAACGTAAAGGTGTAATGAGCGGTGGAGGTTTACCGGGTAAATTAGCAGATTGTGCCGAATCAGATCCTGCAATATGTGAGTTATATTTGGTTGAGGGTGACTCGGCAGGCGGTACAGCAAAGCAAGGACGTAACCGCGCAACACAAGCTATTTTGCCCTTACGTGGTAAAATTTTAAACGTAGAAAAAGCGTTAGAGCATAAAATTTACGAAAACGAAGAGATTAAAAACATGTTTACTGCTTTGGGTGTAAGCATTGGTACTGCCGATGACAACAAAGCGCTGAACATGGAAAAATTACGTTACCACAAAATTGTTATTATGACGGATGCTGACGTGGATGGTAGCCACATTCGTACGTTGATTTTAACGTTGTTTTTCCGTTACATGAAAGAGTTGATTGAGTTTGGCTACATATACATTGCTCAACCACCTTTATATTTAGTTAAAAAAGGTAAAGAAGAAGAGTATTGCTGGACAGAACAACAACGTGAAGAAGCAGTATTGCGTTTAGCAAAAGGCGGAAACCCTGAAAGTGTAAACATACAACGCTACAAAGGTTTGGGTGAAATGAATGCAGAGCAATTGTGGAGCACAACCATGGATCCGGAAAGACGTACACTTAAGCAAGTAACACTTGATAGTGCGGCAGAAGCAGATCGTATATTTAGCATGTTAATGGGTGATGAAGTTCCACCTCGCAGAGAGTTTATTGAAGCAAATGCGAAGT
>CAZRVA010000158.1:0-5795 GCA_964603255.1 uncultured Chitinophaga sp. | reverse complement strand
ATAACCGTACCCGGAGCAATCACTTCATCGTTCGGGTATTTTTGTTTCATCGATAAGGAATCTTTTCCGGTTGGAATATTGATGCCTAGCTCAATTGCAAAATCTGAACAACCTTTTACCGCTTCGTACAAACGAGCATCTTCGCCTTCGTTTTTGCATGGCCACATCCAGTTTGCCGATAACGACACCGAACGTAAACCATCTTTTAGTGGAGCCCAAACTAAGTTTGATAACGACTCGGCAATAGCAGTACGCGAGGCAGCAACCGGATCAACCAAAGCAGAAACAGGTGAGTGACCAATAGTAGTTGCAATACCTTCTTTACCTTTAAAATCTAAGGCCATTACGCCCACATTGTTTAAAGGTAATTGCAAAGGACCGGCACATTGTTGTTTAGCAACACGTCCGCCCACACAACGATCTACTTTGTTGGTTAACCAGTCTTTACAAGCTACCGCTTCCAATTGCAATACTTGGTTTAAGTAGGTTGGTATATGTTGGGTTGAGTAGGTTAAATCAGCATAATTTACTTCAACCGTCTTATCTGTCATGATGGTTTTAGGCGAACTGCCAAAAAAATCTTCCAAGGCATAATCCATTGGTTTTTCTCCGGTAGTTTTTGATTGGAAAGTAAAACGATGATCGCCTGTAACATCACCCACTGCATACATGGGAGAGCGTTCACGGTCGGCAATACGTTGCAAGGTTTCCATATCCTTATCGCCAATCACCAAGCCCATACGCTCTTGCGATTCGTTTCCAATAATTTCTTTGGCCGATAAAGTTGGATCGCCCACCGGTAATTTATCCATGTCAATTAAACCACCTGTGGCTTCCACCAATTCTGATAAACAGTTTAAGTGACCGCCTGCGCCATGATCGTGAATAGAAACAATAGGATTGTTATCACTTTCAACCAAACCTCTAATGGCATTGGCAGCGCGTTTTTGCATTTCTGGGTTTGAGCGTTGAATGGCATTCAATTCAATACCAGAACCAAATGCTCCGGTATCGGCAGATGAAACCGCAGCTCCACCCATACCAATACGGTAGTTTTCTCCACCTAAAATGACAATTTTATCGCCCGGTTTTGGTGTTTGTTTGATGGCTTGATTGTGTTTGCCATAACCAATACCTCCGGCCAACATAATTACTTTATCAAAACCAACTTTACGGTTATTTTCTTGATGCTCGAATGTGAGCACAGAACCTGTAATGAGTGGCTGACCAAATTTGTTTCCGAAATCAGAAGCACCGTTTGATGCCTTGATTAAAATATCCATTGGTGTTTGATACAACCAAGTTCTTTCGGCCATGCCATTTTCCCATGCTCTATCGTTTTCTAAACGAGAATATGAAGTCATGTAAACTGCTGTTCCAGCCAATGGCAAAGATCCTTGTCCGCCAGCCAAACGATCGCGAATTTCTCCTCCCGAACCAGTTGCTGCTCCATTAAATGGCTCAACCGTAGTTGGGAAATTATGTGTTTCGGCTTTTAATGAAAGTACCGAATCAAATTCTTTTTCTTCGTAAAAATCAGGTTTGTCAGCGCTTTTAGGTGCAAACTGTGTAACCTTAGGACCTTTTAAAAAGGCAACGTTGTCTTTGTATGCAGAAACAATATCGTTAGGATTTGTTTCTGATGTTTTTTTAATGAGTTTGAATAATGAGGTTGGTTTTTCTTGGCCATCCACCACAAATGTTCCGTTAAAAATTTTGTGGCGGCAATGTTCTGAGTTGGCTTGCGAGAAAGCAAATATTTCAGAGTCGGTAAGTTTGCGACCAATTTTAACAGCCAAGTTGTTCAGGTAATCCACCTCTTCGCTACTTAAAGCTAAACCTTCCGACTTATTGTACGCCTCAATATCGGTAATTTCTAAAATAGGCTCAGGTTTGATGTTTATGGTATAAATATCCTGATTCAACTCGGAGTATTTTTGAGACAACATAGGATCGAAATCCGTAAAATCTGCTGCTACTTTTTCAAACTCCTCCATACGAATAATACCTGTAATGCCCATGTTTTGGGTGATTTCAACCGCATTGGTGCTCCAAGGAGTAACCATGGCAGCTCGTGGGCCAACAAAAAAATCGGTTAAAACCGATTCATCAAGTTTGCGGGCACCGCCAAAAAGCCAATTTAATTTCTGCGTATCCTCGGTTGAAATTTCACTTTGTGATTGAACTGCGTATACCGTATTGTTTTGGTTTACAAAAAAATGAATCATTTTATGTAGTCGTTTGGATGGATGTAATGAAAGCGCAAAGTTAATTTAAATACCCAAAAAGCGAACCTGATTATTGCACATAATTCCCACTATTCGGAAGGAGGTTACAAATAGCTGTTATACAGTAAGTGAGGTCGTAGAGGTCAGTACGCTTAAAAGCGTCAGACCTCTATAAACTATTACTTCACCAACGAGAATACATACAAACACTCCAATGCAATTTGCGTAGCACGTTCGGTATAAGCTGCATCTTGTTGCGGAGTATTATCAAATGCTTTAGGATCGTTGTAGGTAGTGCCAATACGTAAATCTACACCCGGTATAAACGGGCAATTTTGTTCGGCATCACTGCAAGTCATGATGGCTGCAAAATGTTGCTGCGGATTTGTTGGGTGATTATATACTTTAGAAAAACATGTGGTATAATCATCATCTGCATATTTTACTGTGTAGTTTGGGTTGATGGGTTTACCATCATCTGTGATATCAAACCCAATTTTACGAAGTGCGTTTATGGCATTTGGATTAAAAGCGGTAGCTTCTGTTCCACCCGAAAATGTATGTACATTATCAACCCCAAAATAGTTAGCTGCAACAGCTGCCCATACTTGCCCAAAGTGACTTCTGCGTGAGTTGTGAGTACATACATAAACCAGGTTTATGGGTTGGTTGTTGTCTTTTTGGGCTTGGATGTAATGACTAATTTTTTGTAAAAGCGACTTCCTTTCTTCACTAATTTCGTTAAAGCGAAGGATTAACTGATTACAAAAAGTACTTATTGTTGGATACATAAAATTAGTGTGTTGAAGTTTTAAATAGCTGTTGCTTTTTTAGTGCAAATTGAACCAATAAAATAAGTATGGGCACTTCAATTAACGGACCAATTACAGCAGCAAATGCAGCCCCAGAGTCTATACCAAAAATACCTATAGCCACCGCTATGCCCAACTCAAAGTTGTTGCTGCCCGCTGTAAAAGATAGTGTAGTGGTTTCTTTGTAATTGGCACCAAGCGTTTTTAACAAATAAAAGGTTGATAAGAACATCACCAAAAAGAAGATAGTTAGTGGAATGGCCACCTTTATCACATCAAACGGAATAGCTACGATCATTTTACCTTTAAGGCTAAACATAATAACAATGGTAAACAATAAAGCCACCAACGTAATAGGGCTTATAGCCGGAATAAATTTACGATTAAACCAATCGTGTCCTTTGGCTTTAAGCAATACATAGCGCGATATTAAACCTGCAAAAAACGGAATGCCCAAATAAATCAATACACTTTGGGCAATATCGCCCATGCTAATATTTACTTCGTAACCTTGTATACCTAAATACCTGGGCACAAGTGTTACATAAAAATAAGCATAACTGCTGTAAAATAATATTTGTAACACGCTGTTTAGTGCCACCATACCTGCACACAATTCATTATCGCCTTTGGCTAAATCATTCCACACTAAAACCATGGCAATACACGGTGCTAAACCAATCAGTAACATGCCGGCCATGTAGCTGCTGTTATCGCGCATAAATACATATGCCAATGCAAACATTAATGCCGGCCCTAAAATCCAACTTTGAAAAATACCTACTGCTAAAATTTTAGGGTGTTTTAAAATTTTACCAATCTCTTCATACTTAACTTTTGCAAGTGGTGGGTACATCATTAAAATTAAACCTATAGCCAGCGGTATATTGGTTGATCCACTCTGAAACTGTTGAAATACTTGAACTGATTGTGGGATGAAATTACCAATTGAAACTCCTACAACCATGGCTAAAAATATCCAGAGTGTTAGGTAGCGGTCTAAAAATGCTAAGCGTTTATTCATAAACAAAGGAATTGGTTAAATAACTCCGTACTTTAAAATAATACCAATTTGCCCGGCATGGTAAGCCGTGTGCGAATTAATACGCCCAACGGCTTGTGCTTTGGTTCGTGTGCCAAACTCTTTGGTGGTAATTTCTTCGTTCCACTCTTCAGGTTGAACATTGTTTATGGCTTGTTCTAAATACACTTTCGATTCATCCAAATACTCCAATAATTCTTGCAAATTGGTGTATTGACCTTTGTCTTTTCCTACGCCCAATGTTTCTATTGAACCTTTAATGTTTAAGCCAAAAACATTCCGTGCAAAAAGCTGTTCCACTTCGCCAATATGTTTTAACAAAAAGCCAATACAGTTTGATTGAGGATGTAATCTTTTTAACAAATCGTTGTTGGTTAATTGCGCAAACTGATTGGTTAATCGGGTGCGCGACTCAAGCCATAGCTCAAGTATTGCTTCTGTTTGATTCATTGCTTATAATTTTGGTTGATTGATTAATTAGCAACAGCCTCCACCGGGAGTGCATTGCTTACTCTCTGAAGGTTTTTCGGCATAAACCGTAACACTAAAAATACCTTTACCACTTGTTCTGTATTCGTTAATTTCTTCTTGCGTTAAGTAATTTAATAAGATATCATCCGGAATAATAATTGGTTTTTCTTTTTGCACTTTTACGTTTACAAATCCGGTTTGATTAATAATGCTGATGTAATGTGTTTTTTGTAAAGCACCCGATACACAACCTGCATACATTTCGCTAGCCGATTTAATTTTATCTGGCAACTCGCCAACCAATACCACATCAGAAATACTAAAATGCGCACCTGGTTTTAACACACGGTAAATTTCGCTGAAAGCCTTTTCTTTATCGGGTACAAGGTTTAATACACAGTTGCTTACTACCACATCCACTTTGTTGGCTGTAATAGGTAGTTTTTCAATTTCGCCCAAACGGAATTCTACGTTATTTAAACCTAGTTTATCAGCATTTTCGCGCGCTAAATCAATCATGGTTTCGGTCATATCAATACCAATTACTTTACCGTTATCGCCTACAATGGCACGTGCAATAAAACAATCGTTACCGGCACCGCTTCCTAAATCAAGTACGGTATCTCCAGGTTTCATCATGGCGTGTTCGGTTGGTAAACCACAGCCTAAACCTAGGTCGGCATCAGGGTTGTAACCTTCTAATTGTGTGTAATCATCACTCATAATATTGTACACTTCGGTACTGCATCCGCCAGCACCGCAACAGCTGGCAGCATTATCTTGCTTGGTTTGAGTTGCAATTTTAGCGTACATATCTTTTACGCTTTGTTTTAATTGTTCGTTGGTTAATGTTTCCATGTTTTTAAATTTTATTTGCAGCAAAGTGCCGCAGGTTTTTTACTAAGTAACTCGTTGGTTAGTTTATTAAATTGGTTCATATAGGTTTCTAGGTTTTCCCAATTGATGCAGTAACAAGATTTTGGTCCGTTAAGTGTACCTTGTATGATGCCCATGTTTTTCAACTCTTTTAAGTGTTGTGATACGGTTGATTGAGCAAGGGGTAACACTTCTACAATTTCGCCACAAATACATTCTTCGCGTTCGGCTAAAGTTTTTAAAATAGCGATACGAGCAGGATGCCCGAGTGTTCGTGCAAAATCGGAGATGGATATTTCATCTGCTAAAAATTCACCTTTTTTATTTAGTGCCATACTTAAAATATATATCGCAAATATACGATAA
>CAZRVA010000157.1:0-5799 GCA_964603255.1 uncultured Chitinophaga sp. | reverse complement strand
CGTTATCGGCAAAAGGTACACGCACGTTCATGCCATATAAACTGGCAATTAAGATGGGTATGGATAAAATAATGGTAACTGATGTAAGAAAACGTATGGTAATGTTTAGGTTATTTGAAATGATGGATGAATGCGCACCCATCATGTTACCCAATATATTGCTGTAAATTTTTGCCATTTCAATGGCTTGTTTGGTTTCGATGATTACGTCATCAATCAACTCGCGTTCAGTTTCTTTTAGGTTACTCATTACACTGTGTTGTTGCAGGCGCATCATCATTAGCTCATTACTTTTTAACGAAGTGGTAAAGTACACCAAACTCTTTTCGAAATTTAAGAGCTGTAACAACTCCCTGTTACGGGTTGCTTTGTGTAACGTAAGTTGTATTTCATCAGCTTTATTGTTGATGTTTTTTAAATACCTTAAATACAAAATTGATGCGCGTAAAAACAACTGCAGTACCATGCGCTCCCGGTATTGTGTGTTAAATGCTCTTACGCGTTGCTCAACAAAAGCACGTGTTATTTCGGTTTGTTTGCTTGATACCGTTACGATGATATCTCGTTTAAGAATGATACCTAATGGTAATGTTAAATAAGGTAAATCCTCCTCAAAACCCATTTCTAAAGGTATACGGCAAACTATAAGCATGCAATTTTTGTGCTGCTCTACTCGCGGACTTTCATCTGCATCCAATGGGTCAATAATTAAATCCGGACCAATTAGTAACTTTTGGCTTAGGAACTCAATTTCTTGGCTTGATGGAGCAACAACATTTACCCAACAGTCTTTTTCAACTTGTTCGATTTGAACCAACCTGCCATTAATTGTTTTAAAGTACTGAATCATTCTTAATGCAACTTTACAATTTTAAACTGAAAGTAAGGTTTACTTAATGGTAAATTTTAGCCATAAAAAAAGCGGAACCCAAGTTGGATTCCGCTTTAACTTTTTGTAGTTAAACCTTTTGTTTATGCGTATGCCTCTGTAGGTATACAAGCACAAATTAAGTTTCTGTCGCCATGTGTATTATTAACACGACCAACAGTTGGCCAGAACTTAGCTGCTTTTACGTATGGTAATGGATAAGCTGCTTGCTGGCGGCTGTATTTGTGGTTCCACTCATCAGCAGTAACAACATGCGCTGTATGAGGTGCGTTTTTCAACGGGTTATCCAACTTATCTGCTTCACCGGTAATAATTGCCTCTACTTCTTGTTTAATGGCAATCATTGCATCACAAAAACGATCTAATTCGGCTTTAGGTTCACTTTCTGTTGGCTCAACCATAATGGTACCTGCCACAGGGAAACTCATGGTTGGTGCATGGAAACCATAATCCATTAAACGTTTTGCAATATCCTCAGCTTCTACACCACTTGCTGATTTAAATACGCGTGTATCCAATATCATTTCATGGGCGCAACGGCCTTTACTTCCGGTGTATAGAATTTCGTAATGCTTCTCTAAACGCGCTTTAATGTAGTTAGCATTTAAAATAGCATATTTAGTCGCATCCTCTAATCCTTGTGTACCCATTAAACGGATATAAGCATAAGAAATTAATAAGATAGATGCACTACCCCAAGGTGCTGCACTTACAGCTGACATACTCTTGCTGCCACCTTGCATGTTAACAACTGAGTGGCCTGGTAAAAACGGAACCAAGTGTGCTGCCACACCAATTGGGCCCATACCAGGACCTCCACCACCGTGTGGAATACAGAATGTTTTATGTAAGTTTAAGTGACAAACATCGGCACCAATATTAGCCGGACTAGTTAATCCAACTTGTGCGTTCATGTTTGCTCCATCCATATAAACCTGTCCGCCATTTTGGTGTATCAAGTCACAAACCTCAGTAATACGTTCTTCGAAAATACCGTAAGTACTAGGATAGGTTACCATTAAACAAGCCAGGTTGTCTTTGTGTAATTCTGCTTTTTCGCGCAAATCATCAATATCAACATAACCGTTATCTAATGTTTTAGTAACAACCACTTTCATACCAGCCATTGCAGCACTTGCAGGGTTTGTACCATGTGCCGATGAAGGAATTAAAGCAATATTACGATGGCCTTGACCAATTGATTTTAAATACTCACGAATAACCATTAAACCTGCATACTCGCCAGAAGCACCAGAGTTTGGTTGTAAACTCATACCTGCAAATCCGGTAACTTGTTTCAAGTAGTCAGATAACTCGTTAAATATTTGGGTATAACCGGTAGCTTGTTTGCGTGGCACAAATGGATGCATTGCTCCAAAGCCCGGCATAGTTACCGGAATCATTTCGGCTGTTGCATTTAATTTCATGGTGCAAGATCCTAATGCAATCATGCTATGACAAAGCGATAAATCTTTTGATTCTAACAACTTGATGTAACGCAACATTTCATGCTCACTGTGATATGAGTTAAATACCTCATGCGTCATAAAATCGCTTGTACGTGCAAAGTTTGCAGGTGCGTGCAAGTTAGTTGTATCGTGTGCTTTTAGGTGAGACTCTTTACCTGTTAATGCAGAAACCAATGCATTTACATCAGCAATGGTATGAGTTTCGTCTAAAGAAATACCAATGTGTTTATCATCCACTTTACGAATGTTGATTGATTTAGCTTCACAATCAGCAACAGCTTTGTCTGCGCTAGGAACTTCAACCAACAAAGTATCAAAAAAATGTTTGTTCTTTTGTTTGAAACCCACTTCATTCAACACGTTGCTCAACTGCGCTGTTAATCCATGTACGCGTGATGCAATACCTTTTAACCCTTTAGGACCATGATAAACACCGTACATGCTAGCCATTATAGAAAGCAATACTTGAGCAGTACAAATGTTTGAAGTTGCTTTTTCGCGTTTAATATGTTGCTCACGTGTTTGCAAAGCCATACGCAATGCTGTGTTACCTTGGGCATCAATTGATACACCAATTAAACGACCTGGCATTTGGCGTTTGTATGCATCTTTGGTTGCAAAGTAACCTGCGTGAGGTCCACCGTATCCCATTGGCACACCAAAACGTTGTGCTGAACCTAGTACCACATCAGCACCCCACTCACCCGGAGGAGTTAACAAGGTTAAACTTAACAAATCTGCAGCTACAGCAACCTTAACACCTGCAGCCAGTGCTTTAGACATAAATGCGCTATAATCAAAGACCTCACCGTTACCGGCAGGATACTGAATTAAAGCACCAAAATAAGTTTCATCAAACTCAATTGTTTCGTGGTTACCAATTACCAGCTCAACGCCTATTGGTTCTGTACGGGTTTTTAATACATCTATAGTTTGAGGGAAGCATAACTCAGAAACAAAAAACTTTGTAGCTTTATCATTTTTGCTTTCGGCATGTAACATGTGCATAGCCTCAGCCGCTGCAGTACCTTCATCCAACAAACTAGCATTGGCTATTTCCATACCAGTAAGGTCGATAATCATGGTTTGGTAATTTAACAACGCTTCTAAACGACCTTGAGCAATTTCTGCTTGGTAAGGTGTGTAGGCCGTGTACCATCCCGGATTTTCAAATATGTTACGCAATACTACATTTGGTGTGTGCGTACCATAATAACCCATACCAATAAAGTTTTTGTTTATGATGTTCTTTTCTGAAATCTCCTTAAGCATGGCTAACAATTCCATTTCGCCCATGGCTTCCGGTAATTTCATACGTTCTTTTAGGCGTATGTGTGATGGAATAGTTTCATCAATTAATTGATCGATACTTGCTACACCAATTGTTTTTAGCATAGCCTCAGTATCATTTTCCATCGGTGAAATGTGACGCTTAATAAACTCGTCACGATAGTTGCTTGAGATTTGCATATAAGGTTTTTATTGTTGTTTTATTTTCTTCAAAAGTTGGGCGAATTTAACCATTTTATGTACTATTCAAAGGATGATTTAAGTTTGGTTGACTTTTTAAAACCAACACAATAAACTAATAATCAACCCCTTAAAAACACAGTGTAAAATTACCCTTAGAGCACTTGTTTGACTCAACACCAAAACAGTAATTTGTAATACTTAACAAACACAAGCAAATTATGTTCGGAAAATTAGCAGAAGCACAAAAGAAAGCAGAAGAAATTAAACAACGTTTAGCGGGTGTTACCGTTCAAGGCCAAGCAGCATCGGGCGATGTTACCATAACTATGGATGGCAATAAAAAAGTAAAAGATGTTAATATTGAAACAGCATTGATGTTGCCCGAGCGCAAAGAAGAACTACAAGATTATTTATGTATTGCCATTGAAGATGCCATTAACAAAGCTGATATGGTTTCGGCCAACGAGATGAAAAACTTGATGGGTGGACTACCCGGTTTAGGTAGTTTATTTGGTAAATAACTCAACCTAAACTAAAGCCTTATTTTACTTAATATAATTTGTGTTGCACCTCTTTGCGATGCCATTACCCTGCTGCTGTTTTGTTTTACATTGTGCAATAAATTGGTGTTGGTTATAAACGACAACAATTTAATATCAAACTCATCTTGGTTTGAAATGTAAAATAAAACGCCTGCACCATACAATAATTTTATTTCGGGGAACTTACCGTGGTTTTTAGGACCAATAAAAATAGGCATACCAAATGTTGCTGCCTCAAGTGTATTGTGTATGCCTTTTTTACCAAAACCACCACCAACCAAAGCCACATCGCCATATTGATAAATAGAGGCCAACAAGCCAATATTATCTACAATTAAAATTTGTTTATCACGTACCGAAAACTCATCAGCAACCGAGTATTTAATGGTAGCAAAACGCTTAAATATTTTTTCTACTTCGCTTATTCTTTCCTCCGAGATTTCGTGTGGCGCAATAACTACTTTTATATTTTTATCTTCTTTCAAAAAACCTTCAACCAGCTTTTCTTCTTGCACATAACTACTACCTACAACCAATAAACCCTCTTGTTGCTTAAAGGCTTCAACAATAGGCAACCGCATAGGATTTTGGCAAGTTTCGTAAACCCTATCATATCGCGTATCGTTGCTTTTTAAAACATTGCCAATACCATTAATTTGTAAAGTATGGGTTGATGTTTGATCTTGCGTAAAAATCAAATCAAAACTTTTTAATGCACGTTTAAATGCGGCACCGTACCACCTAAAATAAATTTGATTGGTTCTGAATGTTGCCGATATTAGATACATTGGAATTCTGCGTTTGGTAACAGATTTAATGTAGTGAAGCCAAATCTCATACTTTACAAAAAACACAATATCTGGTTTAAGTGCATCTAAAACTTGTTTTGCATTTTTTGGAGTATCGGCTGGCAAGTAAAACACCACATCTGCCAAATCATAATTTTTTCGTATTTCATAACCTGAAGGAGAAAAAAAACTAACTGCAATTTGTATTTGGTGCTGTTCTTTTAGTTTTTCTATGATTGGTCGTGCCTGCTCAAACTCACCCAACGATGCGCAATGAAACCATGCTAACTTTTGCATAGGATCACGTTTAAAGTTAGCTAAAACATCAAATGTATTTTGCCTACCAACTTTTAACTGTAGTGCTTTTTTTTGAAATAGGGCTGCAATGTTGATGGCAAGTCCGTAAAGTGATATGGCTAAATCGTAAATCATTACTCGAAAATAAACTCATCACTACCTGTTTTGGTACGCAAATAAACAGGTATCATCCACGCAAATCGAATACCGTAATAATAGTCGTTGTGCATGTTTAAATCGTACTGCATTTCATCGTAATTATACTTACGTCTATTGTAGGTGTATCCCTGAATCAACTCGGCTCCAATGTAAAAATTGGTATACCTATTTATACTCTGGTG
>CAZRVA010000156.1:0-5828 GCA_964603255.1 uncultured Chitinophaga sp. | reverse complement strand
TTCTAGCCCTTTTTCTAACTCACCTTTTCCCCAAATGTAGTTTTTAAAGTAGCTCTCGAAACTTACTCCTGAATATTTTTCAAGTAATTCACGATAAATCAATTCATCGTAACCTTTGTTGTTTTTGTAATAATTTTGGTACAACTCCTTCATTACATCATGCAAACTATATTTACCATTGCTATTTTTAATAATGGTAATATCAGCAATTAAAGCGGCAATCATTCCTTCAATATAAATCGACACTTTACGGCCCTGCACTCCGGGTACATAACCATCAAGCCAAGTATCCCAGCTCGATTCTGCCACCGAATAGTTAAATCTTCCTGGATTAGTGGTATGTCGTTTTAAGTCGCTGTTAAAACTTGCAACATACTGCTCCCAATTCCACACGCCACTTTGAAGCAGCATTAAATCGCCATAATAGGTTGTTACACCTTCGTAAACATAACCTAGTGTGCTATAATTCTCTATGGTAAAATCATAAGGCAACATGTCTGTTGGCCTGATACGTTTTATGTTCCATAAGTGAAACAACTCGTGCGAACTAATTGCCAATAAATCATGGTAGTATTCTTCAATGGTTTGATCAGGTGTTTGTCCCATAGCAATTACCGTACTATCTAAATGTTCTACACCGTGCCTTGCCGGATATGGATGCATTAAATACAAGAAGTGGTAATCTTTACAGGGTAAATCACCAAATACTTCAATTTGTTTTAGCGTGTATAATTTGGTGTCTTCAATTAATCTTTCCACATCAAACGGATGCTCTCCCTGAAACCAAATATGGATTTGCGTTTGCTCAACATTAAAAGTATGACAAGCTAAACTATTACTTGCAAAGAGTGGCGAATCAGCAAGGTAGTCAAACGTTGGCGCAGTTAACTGATGTTTACTATTTTGTTTCATTTGTGAAGCAATGCGGTAATCTTCAGGTAAAACAAAATCTATGGTGTAAGGTTCATCAGCCCTGCCTTCCATGTACATAAAGCAATGTACAGGGTTGATGTAAAGGTAATGCTCATCCACGAAGCATGCTCCTGCATCAGGTTGATTAGCATAGTATTGATAACTGATTTTTATGCTTGAAACATTTTTCGTTTCTATATGCCACCTATCTTTGGTTATTTTACGATAGCTAATTGATTTGTTGTTTTCATCCACCACATCAAAGCACCTGATATTTTTTGCAAAGTTTTGCAGCTCATATCTTCCTGGACGCCAAGCCGGTAATTGTACTTCAATACTATCTTGATGAAGATTTGAAATGGTATACACCAATTGTATAAAATGTTGTTGGGTATCGGCAATAGATATTTGATAGTGCATGTGGTTGTTATTTGTTGCAAAAATAGATTTACGGTTTAAAATAAAAACATCGATATTATTATCCCTAAAAATGTTCATCTACACCCAAACCAAATAAGGCAAAATCGTATTTAACTGGGTCTTTTTTATCTAAGGTTTTTAATGTTTGAGTAAGTTCTAAAGCTGCTTGCCAATCGCTTTGGGTTCTTTGTAATAAGCCTAGTTTGGTGGCTACACGTTGTACATGCACATCTAAAGGACATACCAGTTGGGTTGATTTTATGTTATTCCAAATACCAAAATCAACCCCTTTGTCATCTTTTCTTACCATCCAACGCAAATACATATTTATGCGTTTACAAGCCGAATTTTGTTCTGGTGATGCTACATGTTTAAATGTTCTAGTGGGCGCATCTTCCAAACTAAAAAATAGTTTTCTAAAATGGTTTAATCCGTTTTCTACCGTTTCATCTTTTGGTTTGATGCCATCCGAAAATGCCTTCTCGAGCGAAGGGTGTTTTTTGTACCAAGTATTTAAAAAATGAACAAAATATAATAAGTCGGTATCGTTAAAGGTACGGTGTTTAAATCCTATCAGTCGCTTTAAATCTTTATCGGTATGATGTAAGATGAAATCATATGGTTTACCGTCCATTCGTTCAATCAATTCTTTACATTTATTAATGATGGTTATTCGTTGTCCCCATGCAAAAATTGCAGCAAACAAACCCATAATTTCAATGTCTTGTTTTTGGGTAAATAAATGTGGTATACATATGGGGTCGTTTGCAATAAAACTGGGGTGGTTGTATTGTTTTACCTTTTGATTTAAAAGAGAAATGATGTGTTTTTGCATATTTTTAATTACCGAAAATCGTCAGTTCAACTGATGATTTTCGGGCATTATTATTTTATTATTTTCGGTAAAATGTTATTTAAAAATGGTCTCAAGCCTACTATTTTAAGGGTTTTGTTAATGGGATAGGCTTCATCATTATTGGGTACTATAACATAGTTGTTTTTACAACCTAAATCTTTAATACACTCGTAAGTTCCGCGTGTTACACTTGGTGATGTAGAGTATTTAATTTCAATACAAGCAATTACTGTTAGTCCTTTAACTAGTATTAAATCCATTTCACTGTTATCATGTGTGCGATAAAAATAAGGGTGTATATGCGGAGGAACCAATTGTAATATTTGTTCAATAACATATCCTTCCCATGATGCTCCAATAGCTACATTGTATGTTAAAGATTTACTACTTTGAATATCCAATAAATAGTGTAGCAAACCAGAGTCTCTAATATATACTTTAGGCGCTTTAACTAATCGTTTATTTATTTTAGCATCATAAGGCATCAAACGCCTAATCATAAAAGCTCCTTCCAAATACTCAATGTACCTATTAACGGTTGTTGGACTAATATCCAAGCCTTTGGCAAACGATTGGGCATTCCACAAATTTGAATGATAAAATGCAATCATGCGCCAAAGTTTGTTCATCAATTGAGGTGAAAATGTTGTTCCAAATAGCGTATTTAAATCACGTTCTAAAAATGTTCTTACAAAGCTCATTTGCCAGGTAAACCATTCGCCATCATTTTTTGCATTCCATGCATCCGGAAACCCACCTCTAAACCAATGTTTGGTTAATGTGTTTGATTTTTCGGGAACCTCAAGTAAATTAAAAGGATGCGCTTCAATATACATGATACGTCCGGCCAACGACTCACTCGAACCTTTTATCAAATCTGGTGAGGCAGAACCTAACAGCATAAATCTACCTGCTTTCCTCTTTTTATCTATCACAGATCTAAGTATGGAGGTAAGTTCGGGTAGTCGTTGTACTTCATCAATAATTAAACTATCGTCTTGATGTTGTAGTAAAAAAAGTTCTGGGTCGCTAAATTTTCTGGCATCAGCCGGGCTTTCTAAATCAAAGTATAAAGCTGTATTTTTCATGCTGCTTTTTACCGTTAGCGCTAGGGTTGTTTTGCCGCATTGTCTTGGGCCAACAATTCCTACTGCCGGAAACTGCTTTAATAATTTAGAAATTGATGGTTCTGCTAAACGCTTAATAATCATGTTCAAATATAAATATCATTACCGTAAATCCAAACTTCAACTGATGATTTTCGGGAATTAAAATTATAGATTTGCCTTTTTACTTACCGTTACTGTAAACTTTATTGGATTTAATTACATAAGTGTGTAGTTTGCCGCTTAGAAATTTTTTAAATAATCATGAAATTAAAAACAATGATGATGTTATCGGCAATGGGTGCTGGTGTGCTTTTGCACAGTTGTAAAAGTGATAACAAAACCGGAGCAGCAAATGGTGGCGAAAGTAATTTTAATTACGAGTGCGATCGTTTTGCCGACATTCAGGTTTTGCGTTATGAGATTCCAGGTTTTGATGAGTTAACACCAAAACAAAAAGAATTGGCTTATTACTTAAGTGAAGCTGCAAATTGTGGTCGTGATATTATTTACGATCAAAAGTATAAACACAATTTGGCCATACGTAAAACCATCGAAGCTATTTTAACTTCATACCAAGACGATAAGAACAGTGATGATTATAAGAAATTTGAAACCTATGCCAAGAAAGTATTCTTTGCAAATGGTATTCATCACCACTACAGCAACACCAAGTTTGTTCCTGAGTGTACTTTTGAGTTTTTCGAAACTGCTGTTAAATCTTTGCCTGCCGAGAGTTTACCATTAAATGGAAAAACGGTTGATGCGTTTTTAGCCGAAATGAAGCCGATTATTTTTGATCCTAAAGTTGATGCTAAAATTGTTGATTTATCAAACGGTATTGATAACGTAAAAGCATCGGCAAACAATTTTTACGAAGGCGTAACTCAGGCTGAAGTAGAAGCTTACTACAATTCACGCATGAATAAAAATGATGAGCAACCAATATCATGGGGCTTAAACAGTAAAATGGTTAAAGAAAATGGTGTAGTTACCGAGAAAGTTTGGAAAGTTGGAGGTATGTATACAGCAGCAATAGAAAAAATTGTTTATTGGTTAGAAAAAGCTGTTAAGGTTGCCGAAAACGACAAACAAAAGAAAGCACTAGAATTATTGGTGGAGTATTACAAAACCGGTGATTTGAAAAAATGGGATGAGTACAACATTGCATGGGTAAACGATACAGAAAGTAGATTAGATGTGGTTAATGGTTTTATTGAGGTTTACGGTGATGCTATTGGCAAACGTGCTTCGTTTGAATCTGTGGTTTCTATGAAAGATATGGAAGCAACAAAACGTATTGCAACAATTGCTGCAAATGCACAATGGTTTGAAGATAACTCTCCTTTAATGCCTGAGCACAAAAAGAAAGAGGTTAAAGGTATTACAGCCAAAGTAATTACAGTTATACAAGAAGCTGGTGATGCTGCTCCTTCAACACCAATTGGTATTAACCTACCAAACGCAAACTGGATTCGTCAGCAGCATGGTTCTAAATCTGTTTCGTTAGGTAACATTGTGCACTCTTACAATGTTGTTGGCGCCAAAAGCCCAATGATGCAAGAGTTTGCGCTTACACCCGAAGAAATTGAACGTAACAAAAAGTATGGTTCTTTAGCGGGCGATTTGCACACAGACATGCACGAGGTAATCGGGCACGCATCAGGTCAAATTAATAAAGGTGTTGGCGACCCAGATCAAACACTTAAAAATTATGCGAGTACTTTAGAAGAAGCACGTGCCGACTTAGTTGCTTTGTATTATGTATACGATCAAAAATTGGTTGACTTAGGTGTTATGCCAAGTTTAGAAGTGGGTAAATGCGAGTATGATGGTTACATGCGCAATGGTTTAATTACACAATTAACCCGCATTGAGTTAGGTGATAATTTAGAGGAAGCACACATGCGTAACCGCCAATTAGTTGCTGCGTGGGCCATGGAAAAAGGTAAAGCCGATAACGTAGTAGAGTGGGTTAAAAAAGACGGAAAAACATATGTACGTGTAAACGATTATGCTAAACTTCGCGATTTATTCGGACAACTATTAAGAGAAATACAACGTATAAAATCAGAGGGTGATTATGCTGCGGCAACTGCATTGGTTGAAGGTTACGGTGTAAAAGTAGATCAAACTTTGTTGAAAGAAGTTCGTGATCGTTTTGCTAAATTAAACACTGCGCCATACAAAGGATTTGTGCAACCACAACTTAAGGCTGTTGCCAATGGTGAGGAAATAAAAGATGTAACAGTAACTTATCCTGATAATTTCTTACAAAACCAGTTAGAGTTAAGTAAGAAATATAGTTTCTTACCTGCTTACAACTAAAATATTTGTTTTAAACTTTACAAAACGCCCGCATGCAAATGCGGGCGTTTTTTGTATTTTTGATTTATGAAAAAAATAATAGCATCGTTATTGGTTATTTTCTTTGCAGCAAATGTGCATGCGCAATCTATTGAAGCTGGTGTAAAAGCAGGTATAAATGTAAGTACACTTAGTAAAGCACCTAATTTGGGCGATGCCAACTCAAC
>CAZRVA010000155.1:0-5853 GCA_964603255.1 uncultured Chitinophaga sp. | reverse complement strand
CTTTTTTATCAAGAAAAAAGTGAAGGCGGTTTGGGTGCCAACCCAAAAGGAAAGCAATTTTGTATTTAAAAGAATTTCAAAATGGAACATACTTTTCGTTGTCATGCCTTAACGTTCTTCGTATGAAACACTAATAATTAATACGATACGTAATTAGTCACGAGATTTATAGGTATACCAATAAATACATTAGTTTTATTTTCAAAAGTGAGGTTTGTTATTAAATCTCACTTTTTTATACCTACACTTTTTATGCATATTTGCCGCATGGAAGCATATTTTGAATTTGCCATTACTTGTAACGAGGATATTAAAGAACTACTTATTGCAGAGTTGGCTGAGTTGGAGTACGAAGGTTTTATAGAGACTGATGAAGGATTTTCGGCATATATTCCGCAATCGTTGCACAATCCTTTAGTGTACAATGATTTGCTTTTAAAATATGGCATCAACCCAAATGATGTGCCGCATAGTGTAATTGAACCACAAAACTGGAATGCACAATGGGAAGCTTCTTACGAACCAATTATTGTAGCCGATAAAATTTTGGTGCGTGCTCCATTTCACGATTTGCAAATGAACTATGAGCATACCATTACCATTCAACCTAAAAATACATTTGGTACCGGTCACCACGAAACCACACAATTGGTGTTGGAGTTAATGTTAGCACAAGACTTTAACAACAAACAAATTTTTGATTATGGCTGTGGTACGGGCGTATTGGGTTTGATGGCTTTAAAATTAGGTGCAGCACAAATTGTGGGTAACGACATTGATGAGTGGTGTTTGGATAATATTACCGAAAATAAAAACTTAAATAACCTGCAAAATTTTGAGTTTAGATTAGGTTCTTTATCGGTAATAAAAGCTACCGAAACTTTTGATGGTGTATTGGCCAACATCAACAAAAATATTTTGTTAAACAGCTTTAGTGACATTACCAAACACATGAAACCCGGAGCATTTTTGCTAATTAGTGGTTTTTATGAAACCGATTTGGCAGATCTAAAAAAGGCTACCGATCCATTAGGTTTGCAATTTAAAAAGCACTTGGTTAAAAACGATTGGTGTGCAGCACAATTCATGTATCAACCCAAATAACAAACAAATTATTCATTAAAAATATAACGTATGTACGGCAAATTACAACAACATTTACAACAAGAGTTAGCTGATATTAAAGCAGCAGGTTTATACAAAAGCGAACGCATTATTGTATCAGAACAAGGTGCAGAAATTACCTTAAACACCGGACAAAGTGTATTAAACTTTTGTGCCAACAATTACTTAGGTTTATCATCTCATCCGCGTGTTAAAGAAGCAGCAAAAAAAGCATTAGAAACACATGGTTTTGGTATGAGTAGTGTACGTTTTATTTGCGGTACACAAGATATTCATAAAGAGTTAGAACAAACCATTGCCAATTTTTACGGAACAGAAGATACCATTTTATACGCAGCAGCTTTTGATGCAAACGGTGGTGTTTTCGAACCATTGTTTCAAGAGGCAGATGCCATTATTAGCGATGAGTTAAACCATGCAAGTATTATTGATGGTGTGCGTTTGTGTAAAGCACAACGTTACCGTTATAAAAACAACGACATGGCCGATTTGGAAGCACAATTAATTGCTGCTAACGAAAAAGGTGCAAGGTTTAAAATCATTGTAACCGATGGCGTGTTTAGTATGGATGGTTACGTGGCGCAAATGGATAAAATTTGCGATTTAGCTGATAAGTACGATGCGTTGGTAATGACAGATGAATGCCACAGTGCGGGATTTATTGGTAAAACCGGAAGAGGTGTTCCTGAGTTGTGCAATGTAATGGGCCGTGTTGATATTATTACCGGAACTTTAGGTAAAGCTTTAGGTGGCGCAATGGGTGGTTACACAACAGGTAAAAAAGAAATTATTGAGTTGTTACGTCAGCGTTCGCGCCCATATTTATTCAGTAATTCATTGGCTCCTGCAATTGTAGGTGCAAGTATTGAGGTATTTAAATTATTAAATGAAAGCACTGCATTACGCGATAAGTTAGAGGCCAACGTAAACCAGTTTAAAGCTGGAATGCAAGCTGCTGGTTTTGATTTACGTGGTGGCGCAAGTGCCATTGTTCCTGTTATGTTGTATGATGCAAAATTGGCTCAGGAAATGGCTGCTAAATTATTAGATGAAGGTATTTATGTAACCGGATTCTTTTACCCGGTAGTGCCTAAAAACTTAGCACGTATTCGTGTACAACTTTCTGCAGCACACGAACCACAACATATAGAAAAAGCCATTGCCGCATTTACCAAAGTGGGCAAAGAATTAGGTGTGATAAAATAATAAATAAGCAAGTATGATAAAAAGCCGTTTCTATATGGGAGCGGCTTTTTTGTTTTCATCATGTTATTACTTTAAACACCTATTTATTGTTATTGTAAACAAAATGTACGACATTTATATTGATTATTCTATGTGTATGTCATACGAATAATATGGTTTAAGGTACTTTTTAATAGTAATTACAACTAAATTTTAATAAAAGTTTAAGGAGGCCAATGTTGAATGTATTAGTAAGTTAAAGTATCATTTTATCAGATATATACAGTTTTTGGAGCGTTCTTTAAGTACAATTGTGTTAGTTCAGTCGTATTAGTACTAGGCGCAATGTTTTATCACCTTGCCTTGCAAGTACTATTAAATTATATGAAAAATTTTAACCATAAAGTAAATTTGAAAACTCCAAAAAAATTACTCGTTTGCTTTTACTCATGCTTTTATTGCTGAATACAGGCAAGCTGCTAAAGGCTCAAGCCCCTCCTTCGGGGCTAATTTCAAATCCTTTATTACTAGTAAATCAGCAACTGAGAGACTTGTTTACTCCCTTGTATAGGCCAGCTCTAATTCAAGAATATCTCTACGATATGAGCGCACATGTATCTGACGATAAATTCTGGACAAACCTGTCTTATGATACAAGCAATACTGATAATTGGTATCGCTTGTATTGGGAGCAATTCTATATGGCTTATGATACAACTTCATTAAGTTCTGATGAATCAATATATGAATCTGTATTACAGTATATTGGAGACACAGTTCCTATTGGTGTTCTGGATATTTCATACTACAAGTTCAACTCTAAAGCACTTACGACAAAAGATTATTTCATTTTTGATACTATAAATGACAAAATATCTGATATTGTTAACCGTCCTAATGATCCATATTTTGTCGAGAATATTTTTACTTGTGCCCCATTATACAATAATAGTAAATATGGTAAAGTTACTTGGGTTGTAACTCCAAGCTACTTTTTTAATGATTTTAATAATTCGAGCTTTTACATTCCTGGTAATTATGATTTTCAGATTGATTTTGGTGATGGTGCAGGATTTAGAACTTACAATCCAACGCAAACATACTACGAAACAATTGATTACAATGTGCTGGGAATACAAAATGAAGTGTGTATAAATGTTAGATTAAGTCAGGATGGGCAAATAATAAAACACTCTAAAAGCAGTTTTATACTAGGTAAAACTGGGTCAGCTCCTAGGGCATTTGATGAAAAAATTGAGATTGATGATTTACCAGTTTACGTTTACAGATCATGTAATTCTACCCCACAAAACAGAAAAATAGTAATTTATCTTGAAGGCTTGGATGTTTTGGATTTTTCTCCAAAATTAAATCGTACTGCACAGGATATTTATCATGATATGTTACAAGTTCCAAACATAAGCCAACTGTCAAACTTCGGCTACGATTTTTACATTGTAGATTGGGCGAATAGTAGAATAGACATGCGCTCTAATGCCATGTCTGTAGTTAGATTAATAGATGCCCTGAAAGGTGAAGTTCAGAACGACCACGAATTTGTCATTATAGGTGAAAGTATGGGTGGTCTAATTGCAAGATATGCACTTACGTATATGGAATCAATTAATTATCTTGATCCGAATTCTTGGCCAAACGCAAACAGAAGAGAACGGATGCATAATTGTAGACTTATGATAACTTGGGATTCTCCACATCAAGGGGCAAACATTCCATTGTCTATTCAACATTTTTATAACCAAATAGTAGGATTGGGCGGAAATATTTTTGGGATGCCGATGGCATTTCGTAAAACGGCAGAACAGTTCAATCTCTTTTTGGATGGGACAGCAGCTAAGCAGTTACTTATTTATCATGTTGACACTAAATATGGTTTTGGGCTATATAAAAATTATAACCAACACAGCGAACGAACTTCGTTCATGAGCGATTTGGCCACATTAGGTAACTACCCACAATTTTGCAAAAAAATGGCTATTTCAAATGGTGCTTTAAATGGAGATATGCAAACTAAATTTTCTAGCTTTACAAATAGAGTTGCTAATGATAAAATGTTAGAGTTAAGTTTTAAACAATCTGCAAAAATTTTATTTTTTCTAAATGTGCCTTTTTTTGGAGTGGACATAAACCTTAGAACAAATCCTAATGGACAAGGACAGATATACCAGATGAATGCTGGAAGTTGGGGAATCAGATTAAAGTTCTATTGGTTTGGAGTTAAGCTTATAACAGGATATAATACCTTATACAATAAGAGTGAATTTGCGGATGTTAATCCATACTGTGTTAATGCAGGTGGCTATATGGGTGATGTTTTAAGTGATGTAATTGGGCAATCCTCAAATAGTGGTACAGAATGGGATTTGAGCAAATATTGGTTGTTTAATATAGCATCTTTTAAATCAGGCTCCGATGGAAATGGCTGTTGGACTTCAAAAGCCCATATTGGGTTAGACGGTTTTTCAAGCCTTAACTATGATTTATCTATGTGTAGTGATGGTATGCACTTTGGTTTTATTCCTTTGCAAAGTGCATTAGATTATGGAACGCTTGGTACTTTGCCATTAAATCATAATTTCGAAGATGATTTAAATAATAACCGAGCTATTATGAATACAAACACCCCCTTTGATGTAATTGTTGCAAATGGTGCTAATGATGCAAGCTTTATGGGTGCTAATAATCTAAATAGGGGACATTTGTATGTTAAATATAGAGACGATGGTATAGGTCAGCAAGAATTAGAAAATACATTTAGTTATCGAGATTGTAGTCCCAATAATGATATTTACGGACATTGGATTAACAGAGAAGTAGGTGATGAAATAATGTACCTAGACAATTTAGATTGTAACAGAAATGCTATTTATGAAGCCGAGTACGAGTTGTTTGTCAATACATTTACAAATCCTTGGTATGCATACACTAATGGTAGTGGTGCCGGTAAACCCGGTTTTTATTCAAAATCGAATGCATTTATTGTACGCGATAATATAAATGCAGATTTTAGATACGATTTTACTACTCATAATCCTCCATTTAACACGAACTATTTGTTCTATCCATCTATACAGCAAGGTGTTTCTCCTTATAATGGTATTTGGGTGCAAAACAATAGTAGTCCAATGGCTTGTGCAGGATGTTTTGATTTTGGTAAAAAGGAAGATGTAAATTTAAAAGCCAAATATGTACCTATTAATGGTATTTCGGATGTGTTGGTTTATCCTAACCCTAGTTCAGGAAAAATTTATATTAGTTATGTATTTAAGGACAATGCACCAGTTACAATACAAATAGTTGATGTACTTGGAAAAGTACATTACTCATCTCAGTATACAAATATTAACAATACCCAAAAGGTAGGTACTGCAATTAACTTAATTGACAAACAATTACCCCAAGGCTTATATTTTGTATATGTAAGCAATGGTATTGATACTTTTACTAAAAAACTAATAATAGAATAAGGAGGTAAAAATGCTTAGTAATACAAAACTATTTTTAATCATTACAACAGTAATATTA
>CAZRVA010000154.1:0-5981 GCA_964603255.1 uncultured Chitinophaga sp. | reverse complement strand
GAAGAAACCACCAAACCAACCAAAAATTTTGTTGATGTACAGAATGAAGCCATACAGGTTTTGCAAACCGTATACGACCCTGAAATTCCTGTAAATATTTACGAATTAGGTTTAATATATGAGGTAAACGTAAACAACGATTTGGATATAGAAATCATCATGTCGCTAACCTCTCCGTTTTGCCCGGCTGCACAAAGTATGCCTGCCGAAATAAAAGAGAAACTGTTAACCATAGAAGGAGTAAACAACGTGGAAGTAAAAATAACTTTTGATCCACCTTGGAGTCAGGATTTAATGAGCGAAAGTGCTAAGCTACAACTTGGATTTATGTAGTGATACCAAAGCCCCGATACCTAAGCGTGTTGGGGCTTTTGTCATATTTTAGTTAAAGCAATTTAATGTTTGTTAAGCATTAATAATTTGATAACTTTGAGATTACGGAATGAAAAACAAACTATACACACTACTATTAAGTGCGCTGTTTACACTGGGTGTCCATGCACAACAAACTATCGAAACAACCATTAAAAGTGCTTTGCTGTTAAATGGGTTTAAACCTACAGATGTAGAGCAAATTGAAATTACCAATCAATACACATCAAAACACAATGGAGTAACACACGTATATTTTCGTCAGAAATACCAAGGTGTTGAAGTGTTTAATGGTGTGGGTAGTATGCACATCAAAAACAACCAAACCGTAACTTTTAACCAAAGTTTTGTTAAGGATATTGCAATAAAAGCACAAGCGTTAAAAGCAAACGTTTCTCCAAATACAGCGGTATACAACACGGCAAGTCATTTGGCATTACCTGCTCCGGCTGTGTTGGCTAAAACAGCATTAAGTTTAGAAAACAACAAAGTAAGTTTAACTGATGTAACTTCATCAACCGAACCCATTAACGTGCAATTGTTTTATTACGTTACCGAAGCTGGTGAACTTAAATTAACTTATAACACCAATTGGCTTGATACCAAAACCAACAATTGGTGGAACGTAAGGGTTGATGCTGCTAATGGAACTGTAATTGATAAAAACAATTGGAGCGTAAGTTGTAACAATCAACAACACAATCATACTAGTACGTTTGTTACAACACAATCAAACCAAAAACAAACTACACCAAATACTTTGAAAAAACGTGCTGATGGTGCTGTTTACAATGCTTTGCCTTTAGGGGTTGAAAGTCCTAACCACGGCAGCCGTAAATTATTGGTTAACCCAAGCGATTCGTTGGCTTCTCCTTTTGGCTGGCATGATACCAATGCTGTTGCCGGTGCAGAATACACGATAACCGCAGGTAACAATGTAATTGCATCAGAAGATAGAGACAATAACAATGTAACTGGTTTTAGTCCAGATGGTGGCGCTAATTTAAACTTCGATTATCCATACAACATGTCGGGTTCAAACAACGAAAACTTAAATGCTGCCATTACCAATTTATTTGTTTGGAACAATTTTTTACATGATGTGATGTATCATTATGGTTTTGACGAGCAATCGGGTAATTTTCAAAGAAACAATTACAGTAGAGGTGGTAAAGAAAATGATGCTGTTAACGCAGATGCACAAGATGGAAGTGGAACAGGTAATGCAAATTTTTCGACCCCGCCCGATGGACAAAGACCACGTATGCAAATGTTTTTGTGGCCACGTGCAGGTGTTTCTGTTGCTCCTTTTATTAAAATGATGGATAGTACCAAAACCGATTCAACACCGGCTGTTATTGCTGCATTTGGAAGTAAATCGTTTAACATAGAAAACAAACACGTTGTATTGGTTGATGATGGAAGTTTGAACACTTTAGGTTGTAATACTTTAATAGGCAATTATACTGGTAAAGTAGTTTTAATTGATAGAGGTACTTGTACTTTTCCTACCAAAGTAAGAAACGCGCAAAATGCAGGTGCTGTAATGGTAATTGTTATTAATACCGGAACACAAGCTCCTTACCAAATGACAGGTACCGGAACAACAGGTATCACTATTCCTTCTGTAATGATTAGTAAAGCAGCCGGTGACGCATTGAAAGCTCGTTTGTTGGTTGATAGTGTTTTGGTTTCAATAAACAGTGATTTTGATTTTGTAGGTGTTTATGACAGCGATTTGGATAATGGTGTAATTGCTCATGAATATGGTCATGGTATTTCTACTCGTTTAACTGGTGGACCTGCAAACTCTAATTGTTTATCAAACCAAGAGCAAGCAGGCGAGGGTTGGAGTGATTTCTTTGGACTGGTATTAACGCATGGTGCAATGGATTCTGTTGAACGTGCTCGTGGCGTTGGTACATGGTTAAGTTACCAACCAATTTCGGGTTTAGGTATCAGAAATTACCGTTACAGCCGCAACATGACAACTAATCCATTTACGTATAACTCTATTAAAACAGCTGCTGTACCACATGGTGTAGGTTCTGTTTGGTGCAGTATGTTGTATGATTTGTATTGGAATTTAATTGATAAATATGGTTACGATAGCAACTTATACAGTGGTAACGGTGGTAATAACCGCGCATTACAATTGGTAATTGATGGATTAAAATTACAACCTTGTAATCCGGGTTTTGTTGATGCACGTGATGCTATTTTAACAGCCGATATGATGAATAACAACGGAGCGGATAGCGCTATTATTTGGAGCACTTTTGCACGCAGGGGTTTGGGTTACTCAGCCGACCAAGGTACAACCACTTCGCGTACGGATGGAACAGCAGCTTTTGATTTACCACCAAATATGTCGACCGGATTAAATAAGTTGAACAAAGAAAGTGGCATGAGCTTTTGGCCAAATCCTAACCAAGGAGAGTTTGAAATTTTAATGCCAAAAGGTGCAACTACGATTGATGTAGAATTGTATGATATAACTGGCAAACAAGTATACAACCAAACCTTAAGTGGTACCGAAACCGTTACCATTAATGCCAAAGGTTTACCAGTTGGTGTATACATTTTAAAAACACAAAGCAATGGTAAAGTATTTACCGGTAAGCTATTAATTACTGAGTAGTATTTAAACCGACTAAAATATAAAGCGAGGTATCCTAGTTGGAGCCTCGCTTTTTTATTGCCATTAGGCGTGTGAGTTTATTTTATTTTTTCTAAGTCTTCAATACGCGGCCATTTCCATGCATAATATAGTATAAGCCCCAAAAGAATCATTTGTATAGTTGCGCCTACTATCATATGTGTCCAAGCCTCTCCTGCCAAATTAAATAACAGTAACGGAATATTAATAACCGCAACAATGATATTCATCCATCTATTTACTAAAGCAGGTAGGGCAACAGAAAGGTAAATCATCAAAGCAGGAAGAGCCACCATTCCAAGTGCTGCCAATAGAAATCCTTGCGAAACATCAAAAACAAACACTTTACCGGCCATCATATCTTTCAACGAATCTGGCATGTACAAATGAAAATAATCGAGATAGATAATAATAAACATTAAACTGGTCCATAGTGTAGCAATCTTAATTTGTACACTTACTTTTTTGTCTTCCAATGCGTTTTGTGTATTCATAAATAAATAATTAAAAGTTAAAGCCAATATGTAAACCTGGTTCAGGTGTCCATTTTGGCCACTTGTCGTCTTTTTCTTTAAATCCATTAGGCATTTTGGTGTAAAAAGCACGCCCGGCAACACCAAGAGATGGTTCTATAAAAAACTTATCCTTAAAAAGTTTAACATGATAGCCAACCCTGTAGGTGTTGAATATAATAAAACCATTGCCCACCTTATCACCGTTTTCGTTCCTGAATGTTTGCCACATAGGTGTTGCATGTGCTGCTAAATAAAGACCTTTCCAAACATACCTTTGATAAGCTAGGCCAATTCCGTATTCTCTTATATAACCGGGAAATTTCTCTTCAGGTGTTCCGTATGCCTTGTTGTAAAATGGATTGATGCCAAGTGGCCAGGCATGTTTCCAAGTGATTAGTTCAAGTGAAACTACATCTTTTCCTGTAATACGATAACCTAAATTAAGTTGGGCAAATCCTGGTGGGTTTACCTTGTCTAAATTACCTACTAAAAACAAAGTGCTACCAACAAACCAACGTTTGTAGGTACTGTCTGTTTTATCGTATTGTGCTTTAAGGTTAATTGAAAACGCACATAAAAGTGCAATAGAGAGCATGAACTTTTTCTTTTGCATATCTTCTTTTTGTTGTTAAATGATGTGCAAAAGTAAATTGACCACATGTTGCGAATCGTTCACTTAAGTGAAGAAATACATGTTAGCTCTTTTTTTCAAGAATTCTTGCTCTTAGTCTGCTTAACGATTGCGGTTTGATACCTAAGTAACTCGCCAATTGGTGTTGTGGTACACGCTGAATAAGGTCGGGTCTTTTTTGTAATAAGTTCAGGTATCGTTGTTCTGGCGAAGAGGTTTTAAATTCGTCAAAGTCCATACGTTGTTTGGCCAACAATTCTTCCGACAACTTCCTGCACATGATATCAAACTTGGGAAACATGCTGTTAACCTCAGCCGACATATCATCGTTTGATATCAACAAAATGCTGTCTTCCACACAACTTATGTAATGTTCGGATGGGGTTTTGTTTATTGCACAATGTGGTGTTACGCCTTCAAGCTCGGTATAAAAAGCCGTTGTTTTTTCTTCTCCGTCAATCATGTAATACACCCGAATACAACCTTTTAATACAAAGTAATTTTTATTGGTGTTTTGACCTTGCTCTAATAATATTGTTCCTTTCTTAGCCGATTGAAATAAATTTAACGAGAGTAATGTATTCTTTTCCTCATCGGTTAGCGTAATGTATTTTGATATAAAGTTGAATAGTATGTCTTGCATATTGTTGTTTCGGTTAGTTGATATACTAGGTAATGTAGTTTTGATATTTCACCTCTCGAAAAAAACACTAAGATTTTAACAACGCCATTATTTTTTTACCAACGGTAACTAAACCCACCATTAACAATCCTCCAATAACACCAAATGTAGCTTCTTTTAAAAGAGCTGGCCATTCAGGTAAATAATGGTGCAGGTACTCAATGTTGTGCACAAATATGCCGCCCGAAACCAATATTAAAGCAATGGTTCCAACCACAGCAAATGTTTTGATTACAATAGGTAAGGTTTTAACCAACAACACACCAAGCCTGTTCAATAAACCTTTTTCGTTTGATTTACGAATGAAACGAAATCCTAGATCGTCCATGCGCACTATCAAGGCTACAATACCATACACACCAACAGTTGCCAGAATGGATACAACTGAAACAGTTAGTGTTTGTATTGATAAAGGTTTGTCTAAAACGGTGCTTAATGCAATAATTACAATCTCTACAGAAAGTATAAAATCTGTTGTTATGGCTGATTTAATTTTGGTCTTTTCTAAATCACGATCTTCGTTTTGTGCTTCAGGTGTTGTTTCTGATTCATGCTTCTTATGAAAGAAATATTCTACAATTTTCTCAACACCTTCGTAGGCCAAATAAAATCCGCCCAATACCAACACTATTTTTATAGCAACAGGTAAAAATACATTGAGCATTAAAGCTATCGGAACAATAATCAGTTTATTAATAAACGAACCTTTGGTAATGGCCCACAAAACGGGCAATTCGCGCGAAGAAACAAAGCCTGTAGATTTCTCGGCATTTACGGCAAGATCATCACCTAAAATACCGGCTGTTTTTTTAGTAGCCAGTTTGGCTGTAACAGCCACATCATCCATTAATGTTGCGATATCGTCTAAAATTGCAAAAAAGCCTGATGCCATGTGTTGATTGTTATTGCGGCAAAATAAAGAAATAATGTTGGCACTGCAACTAGTGGTACTATTACAGTTGTCGTAACCACAAGTTTTATGAATAGTTTTTTGTCACTTTTTGTGTGGGCAAATGTTAATTCAACAAGGCTAAAAACAAGATACAACTTCGAGTTAAAAAGTAACCAAAAAGCCCACCACCACTTGCAAAATATACTTGTGCTTTAGTTGATGTGTTTGCT
>CAZRVA010000153.1:0-6019 GCA_964603255.1 uncultured Chitinophaga sp. | reverse complement strand
ATTAATAGCTTCTTCAAAATCTTTAGCCCTCGCTCCTTTTTTTATTTGCCCGTAAATAAACTTCCTATTTTCTTTAGCCAACTGTGCCAATACGGTTTGCCAAACCATTCTTATTTTGGGAACAACACTTACAGGTGCATATTTTGAAAAATCATTCTCATAGCCTATTAAAATTTTATTTTGAATTGCTCTTGCCTCAATAAGGTTTCTGTTTTTGATGAATGATGCTACAACCTCAGGCATACCACCTATGTAGTAATATAGTCGTAAATAATGACTTAACTGCTCATGAAAGGGTTTTACAACAGCCCAGTTTTTTTGTTGTAGTGCTTTTAACAATGCACCCTCATCAATGTTAATCAAAAACTCTTCAAAACTTAATGGATATAGGCTTAGAAAATCAACTTTACCAACCGGAAACGTACTGCCTTGCTGTAACGAAACACCTAGCAAAGAACCTGCTGCAACCACATAATATTGAGGGGCGTTTTCATAAAAATATTTTAATGCTGCTAAGCCTTTTTCGGCTTCTTGTATTTCATCTAAAATAATTAAAGTGGAAGCAGGTTCTATTTTTTTTCCTGATTCAATCTCTATAACACCAATTATTCTAGGTATGGAAAAGTCATCTGCAAAAATTTGCTGTGATCTTACACTGCTTTCAAAATTGATATAAACTACTTGCTCAAAATGCGTTTTGCCAAACTCTTTCATCAGCCAAGTTTTACCAACCTGTCGTGCGCCCTGAACAATCAGTGGTTTTCTGTTTTGATTGTTTTTCCAATCCACCAACGCTTTAATTAAGTTACGGTACATATTAATTTTTTTATTCAAATATATACTTTCCTTCGAAAAAGTGTTGGTTTGTACATTTTTTCCTTCGAAAAAGTGTTAGTTTATACATTTTTTCCTTCGAAAAAGTGTGTTTAATTCTAATTTCGAAGTACAATCAGGCTATTTTAAGTCCATTGGCTACTGTTTGTTGTGGTTGAAGCAAAACCACGCTACCATCCGTATTTACTGCGCCTAGCACCAAACACTCGCTTATAAAATTAGCAATTTGCCTTGGAGGTAAATTAACCAATGCAACAACTTGCATACCTACTAATGTTTCGGGTTGATAAAAATGAGTGATTTGTGCAGAGGATTTTTTAGTCCCAATTTCAGGACCAAAATCTATTACCAATTGGTAAGCCGGCTTGCGAGCTTTTTCGAATACCCGGGCTTCTTTAATGGTTCCTGTTCTGATATCTAATTGCTCGAAATGATGTAGGGTTGATTCCATAACAACTACAATTTAATACAATACGTATAAAACAAAAACGTCCCGAAATATTTCGGGACGTTTTACAATTATCTTTTTATAAACTTAGATGATTAACAATGCATCACCATAAGCCATAAACTTATATTTCTTTTTAATGGCTTCGTTGTAGGCTTCCATTAACTCATCATGACCTGCAAATGCAGCGCTTAACATCAACAAGGTTGACTCAGGCGGATGGAAGTTGGTAATCATACAATTGGCAATTTTAAAATCATGTGGTGGAAATAAAAACTTGTCAGTCCAGCCACTGTTTACGTTTAATCTTCCTGTTGATGAAACTGAAGACTCAATAGCACGCATAACAGAAGAACCTACCGCACAAATTTTTCTCTTTTCATCTAATGCTTTATTAACCACTTTAGAGGTTTCTGTAGGGATGTCAAAAAACTCACTATCCATCTTATGTTTGGTTAAGTCTTCAACCTCTACAGCGCGGAAAGCTCCTAAACCATTATGAACAGTAACCTCAGTAAAGTTTACTCCTTTAATTTCCATGCGCATCATTAACTCTTTTGTAAAGTGTAAACCAGCACTTGGCGGAGAAACAGCTCCAATATGTTTAGCAAAAATAGTTTGGAAGCGCTCCTTGTCCAACTTCTCAACCGGACGATTCATGTATTTAGGAATTGGCATCTCGCCTAATTTCTCAATCAATTTCCAAAGCTCTTCATCAGAACCATCAAACAAAAAACGAATGGTACGTCCGCGAGAGGTAGTGTTATCTACAACCTCTGCTACTAAAGTATCATCGCCAAAATATAATTTGTTACCTACACGAATTTTACGAGCCGGATCAACCAATACATCCCAAAGTTTCATTTCCTTATTCAACTCACGCAACAAGAAAACTTCAATTTTAGCTCCGGTTTTTTCTTTGCTACCATATAAACGAGCCGGGAAAACTTTAGTGTTGTTGTTAATCATTACATCCCTATCATCAAAATACTTAAGAATGTCGCTAAATGCTTTGTGCTCGATTTTACCTTTTTTACGATCTAGCACCATCATTTTGCTATCGTGACGAACATCTGCCGGATACTTCGCAATGAGGCTTTCGGTGAAGTTGAATTTAAACTGAGATAATTTCATTTAAAATAATGTTGTTAAAAATAAAACTGCACAACTTAGGCTAAAATAGTACAATTTTATGAGGTGCGAAGGTAATATTTTATACCACTTTGTCAAGTTTAGGCGATAAATTGTTCAAATGGGAGGTTTTTGGGTTATTGTTATTGATTTGTTGTTCTGTAATTTACGTTTAATGTGTTGGTGTTCCAATTTACAATTTTCAAAAATCTAGCTTCCAATTAAACATTCTGTCTCCTATCTCTATTCAAAGAAAGACGACAGATTTTCGTATAAAAGAGTACTACGTTTCAAATTTCCAACATCCAGCTTCCAACTTATCTTCCAGCTTCTAAACTCAGATTTATCTTTTGCCTTCTATTCAATCCTCTTCTCGATACTCTAGGCTGCGTTTCAAACACTGACGCTGCGGTCTGTGTATTAAACTCGAAGAGGCTCTGTCTAACATCCAGCCTCTGGCTTCTATACCCCACCAAATAATATCATCCTTTACATTAAATAACCTAAAGTTATAGGTATTTTTTATTGATTATTTGCTTATATATTCGTGAAAAAATTAACAGAAATATTACCATGAAAAAAACGTACTTATTTGCTGCCATTGCGTTTGCCGGAGCTAGTTATGCACTAATTTCTTGCGGACAAAAAGATGCAGGTAAACAAGCTGATACCAACGAAAAAGTTGATTTGAGCAAATTACCTGAAGCTGATCAGAAATTAATTAAACAAGCCAATGATTATTTTGGTGTATTGCCTGATTCGGCTGCTAATCCTAAAAATTTAGCTAATGCCGAAAAAAATGAATTAGGTAAAGCACTTTATTTTGATGCACGTTTGAGTAAAAGTGGTGTTATTAGCTGTAACAGCTGCCACAACTTGGCTAGTTTTGGGGTTGATAATTTACCTACTTCTCCTGGTCACCAATGGAAATTTGGTGATAGAAACTCACCAACCAGTTTAAATGCTGCATTACATAACATGCAATTTTGGGATGGAAGAGCTGCTGATGTAGAAGAACAAGCCAAAGGACCAATTCTTAATCCGGGTGAAATGGCTACACCACACGAAGAGTTTGCCGTTAAGCGTATTGCATCAATTCCTGAATACCAAGATTGGTTTAAAGCTGCATTCCCTGGTGAAGCAGAACCAATTACTTACGATAACATTGCTAAAGCTATTGCAAGTTTTGAGCGTACTTTATTAACACCTTCACGTTTTGATGAGTACATGAAAGGTGACGCCAATGCTTTAACCAATGTAGAGAAAAAAGGTATGGAAACCTTTATTAATGCAGGTTGTATTACTTGCCATATGGGTACTACCGTTGGAGGTAATATGTACCAAAAATTTGGTGTGAAGAAAAACTATTGGGAGTTAACCGGTAGCAAAAAGCATGATGAAGGCAGAAGCGCTATAACTAAAAACGAAGCTGATAAATACTTCTTTAAAGTGCCAAGCTTACGTAATGTAGCACACACATATCCTTATTTCCATGATGGTAGCGTATGGAGCTTGAAAAAAGCTATTGCTATCATGGGTGAATTGCAATTGGACAAAAAGTTTACCGATGAGGAATTAACCAACATCGAAGCATTCTTAAAATCGATGACAGGTGAATTACCTGCAAGTGCTAAAACATTACCTGTTTTACCTGCAAGTACAGAAACAACTTCATTACCTGATTTTAACTAAGCATAAATATTAGTGATAAAAAAAGTCTGCGTTACTTAGTGTAGCGCAGACTTTTTTGTTTTGTAGTGGTGATTTTTTTTGATATTTAGCTTAAGGTTTGAAGTTTGGAAATTTATTTAAAAGTTAGTCGTGCCTCTCCCAGAAAACGCAGACTTGCACAGAACTTTGCTCTTAAAGTTTTGGTTGGAGAAAACCGTCAGACGCATTACGCGTCAGTATGGTTGGTTATTGACGTTTTATTTGAATACCCAAAGGTCTGACGCTTTATAAGCGTACTGACCTTGGTGCTGAAATTTTAAAAATGTAGTTTTAAAAATGATCGAGGCTATTAACGCACGCAAAAGTGTGCTTTATTTTTTTAAAATGGAGTTGTGCAACAGCTGCCTGTGTTAGCACTAGTTTTTATTCTTCGATGAGCAATTCAGAAATCTGTTTATTCATATCGGGAATTTTATTTTTTCATTACATCCCAAACGATGGTGTAATTAACTCCCATGTAATCATGAATTAACCTGTCTCTCATTCCAGCCATGTTTTTCCACTGAATGGTTTTCCATTTTACTTTGACGTCTGCTGGAATTTTCTTTGTAGCTTCTCCTATAATTTCTAAACTTCTAACAACAGCTCGTTTCAAAGTTTCGTTTTCCAAGAAATCTTCATACGACAAGTTTTCGTTAACAGAGATTATGTATGAACATTCATCTTGAATATGTCTTAAATATTCTTTCGAATCTTTAGACATATTGAACCTCATTTAAAATTTTCGGGCCAATGTATGGACTTAATCCATTTTTAGTTACAACTTCGATTTTTTCGTTTTTAAAGATTTTCTCGAATAAATCGTAAACAGCCATATAGTTATCAAAGTTTTCTTTTTCAGGTTCAAAATCAATAAGTAAATCTATATCACTTTCGCTTGATTGTTCATTACGAATGTATGAACCAAATAAGCCAACATTTCGAATACCAAACTTCGAAAGATTCAGCTTGTTAGATTTTAGCGTTTCTAATATGTTTTCTTTTGTTGTCATCTGAAACTTTTTCCAAATATACAAAAGTTTGTCTTTTGAAAATCAGCTACCGAAAAATTAGCACTAACCTTAGCGAGTGAAAAAACTAGTTCACAATTTATTCTGAAACTTCATAATAAAACTATTGAAATTTGTGGAAGAAAAAACAGGGTTTATGTTGTTTTTTTTGCTGAACTCAAAACATACTCACTCAACATTTTTTATTAATTATGCGCCATCCAATTTTTCAACAGTAAAAATGTAGTTCAAAAAAAATATCGAGGCTACTAACGCAGGTAAAAGTGTGCTTTACTTTTTTTAAATAGAGTTGTATAACAGCTAAGCATTTGGTAGGCCGTGTTTTCTTTTTTATTGTTTCGTTGTCCTTCTGAAACTGCGTTTGATATAATATTCGTAAGCCCAATTACCCATTAGTCCAAGAAATCCTATTGACAAAATTGAAATTCTAATCTCAAAAAGTTCTATATACTCCTTAGCGAAAAAGTAAACTGCTATTAGAAGTCCGCAAACGATATTTATTGTGTTTACTAACCAAATCTTTTGTCCATAAGAGGAATAGTTTAACCAGTTTTTATAGCTATCGTTTTTAGGGTCAGCATTAGACAAATATTTGTAAATTGAAGTTGATGTTTTATAATCTCTAAGTCGGTAACTCGCCATACCTTTAAAATGCAAAACACCATTATACCAATCGTATTTAAGGTCGCTAGCGTTAAGTCGGTCTATTTCGTTGTCAATAAGTAAAAGGTTTTTGTTAGCTATGTCAACCGTATCATTAAACCTGTCTTTTTGATAAACTGCATTTAAGTACTGCCAAATTATTTCAATGAAAAGTCGGAGTTCTTCTTTGTTTTTAAAAATCTTTATGTTGCTTAAGACTAAA
>CAZRVA010000152.1:0-6171 GCA_964603255.1 uncultured Chitinophaga sp. | reverse complement strand
GCATCGTTACCTGCACCTGCCCAAGTTACTATACCAATTGGTGAAGTATAATCAGCTGCATCAGGATTGAAGTTTGCCCAACCATTAGCCCAATTGTTGTTGTTACCAAACGCTCCTTTGTAAGTTGTTTGTGCAAAGAAAGCATCGTTTAATTTACTGTCGCTAAATGAAGCACCGCTTGCTGCTACCGAACCAGCTTTGAAACCAAAATCTGGGTTGACATAGTTAAATGGATCGTTGTATATGCTGTTGATTGCTGCGCTGGTATCTGTACCATTTGCAACAATGGTTTGACGAACTGTTGCTGCGCTTGCTGATGAATTGTTGATGGCATTTATATTACCAGCCAACACATTATTTTTATAACCCATTGAATCGTTTGCAAATTTATTTCCGGTTCCTGAACCATCAACAAATAGTGCATTTGGCCAACCCATAAATACAGAGTTAAAAATTGAGGTAGCAGAGTTTCTGCGGATACGTGCACCGTTGTTAAATGAGTTACCAGCCAATGATCCGGTTAAAGGAGCACCTGTTGCTAAAGGACCCATTACAGTTACGTTTGAGAATACCGGCCATGTTAATGGTGTATTGTTTGAACCTGCACCATCGTTATCTGATTCGAAACCATTTGTGGTTGGTCCTGAACCTCTATCATAATAAGCTGAATCGCGAATTACCAATGCGAATTGTACTTTACCTTGGAAACCAAAGTCAACATCCAAATCATCATCAATATTGCGGTGAGAGATTAAATATTTTGCATTTACGTTACCACCAAACCACTCAAATCCATCATCGTTTGCATGTGTAACTTGTATATGGTCTACTTGTGTGCCTTTACCAACACCACCAAATGTTAAACCGTTAATTTCGTTACCCGGAGTAATTACCACTCCACCGTATTCTAAACGAACATAACTTAATACACCTGAGCTGTGGTTAACATCTGTACCACCATATAAACCATCACCATTTGCGTTGTCTAAGTCACCCTCAATAGCCACTTGTCCACCTGGCTCAGCAGCAGCAATGGCTACAGAAGGACCGGTAGTTAAATCAGGACGGTTAATTGGTGCTTTACCTAAAATAATTAAACCACCCCAGTCGCCTGTAGCACGTTGTCCTTTAGGTTTTGATGAAGTAAATACAATTGGTGCAGTTGCTGTACCTGGTGCATTAATCATACCGTTGCGGGTAATAATTAACGATGCTTTGTTTGCTGCGTTACCTTTAATTAACGTTCCGGGTTGAATGGTTAAAGTTGCATTGTTTTTTACGTACACATAACCATCTAAAGTGTACACCGTATCGCTGTACCAGGTTGTGTTTGATGTAATTTCACCGGCAGAAATTGTTCTAGTTTTTTGAGCAAATGCCATTGCTCCAGAGAACATTGCTACTACTGCGAGTAAAGCTGATTTTTTCATAATTATTTGTTCTATAATTTTGTTCAAACTTACCCGTGCCACTTTGCGGTATTGTTACTGCAATGTTGTTAAATTGTAAAGAACGGGAATAGTTGAGTGGTTGATAGGTTGAGTGGTTATTAGTTGACTGGTTGATAAGTTGATTGGCCGCAGGTGCAGACCGCAGCGTCTGTATTTGTAGTTTTTAGTTTGGGGTTCATTGTTTGGGGAATATTTCTCACAGAACACTCAGAATTACACAGAAAGTAAATAGAACGTCTTTACAATTGAAACTCCCATTTTTAAGAAAACTTTCGCTGCGTTCGCTGTGTCTTCTTTGTTATCGCTGTGGTTATACCCATAGTTGAGCCTCCAACAAAAAAGGCTGCCATTTACATGACAGCCTTCTGCTTATATTTTGATGTGGTTTAAAACTTATAGCTTAATCCAATTGAAATGGTTCTTCCCATTTTAAAACGATAGATTACGTTATCTAAAGTAGTTAACTCTTTTGCTGCGGCATCAACTTCTGCAGGTGTAGCACCATTCTTTTTACGGTTAACTACATCAGCACGCTTAGCTGCACTTACATCATCAAACTTACCGTTGGTGTTGTTATCATGGTAAAATACTAAGTCTTGTGCCAAGATATCACCAAAAGTTAATTTAGCATCTAACTTTTTCAAGAAACGTTTTGATATACTAAAGTCAATTACATCTCTTGGGTTTTCCCAAACATTAGGGAAAGCACCACCAATTTCTTGTACTGCAAATATTCTACGTCCTACTTTGTTGTACAATAAACTTGCTGTTAAATTGGTTTTTAAATCGGTATAGCTTAAGCCCATGTTTAATAGGTAGTTCGACTGACCTTGTAATGGACGTTTTGCTGTTTCGGCATTGGCTTTTGCAGCAGCAATATTGCTTAAATCAACCTCACTGTGTATGTAAGCAAAGTTAGTGGTAAACAAAAAGTTTCTCAATTTTTTAGTGCCTAACCATTTATCCAATACGCTCAAATTTTTTCTAATTTCTATTTCAGCTCCTGTATTCACCGCCTTGGTATTGCTGGTGTATCCTAAACGGTAACTTCCACCACCTGTTAAATCAAATACTGGCTCAATGGCATTGTTAAATGTTTTATAAAATAATGAGAATGACAACAACTGACCTTCACCTTGGAAATGTTCAATTCTAAAATCGTAGTTGTTAATTGATGTACGTTGTAATGATGGGGTTCCCGTTACGTCCATGTTTAAGTTAAAATCGTAGAAAATAAACGGAGCCAACTCTCTAAACTCAGGACGGGCCAATGATTTGAAATAAGCTAAACGAATATTTGTTTTCTCTGTTAACTCGTAGCTTAAGTTAATGGAAGGTAAGAAATCAACTACAGTATTGTTGATGTTAATGGTATCTCCTGCTGCACCTAAAGCTTCTAATTTTTGGTTGTAGCTTTCCATACGTACACCGTATACTGCTCTGGTACGGGCCATAATTCTGTTGGTAAACATTACGTAAGCTGCAGCAAGGTTTGAGCTAGCTTTATATTTATCTTGTGGGTTAACACGCTCATCAATGTAAAATGCATTTTTAATTAAATTCTCTTTGTTAAAAATGGTATTGATGTCTTGTAAGGCAATATCACCTGCTGCAGGGTTGCTGTAATTTAATTTATGACCATATACCTGAGCTTCAAAATTACGCTCACGTAGTTGGTAAAAACCACCTGTTTTAAATTCAGTTTTTATTTTTTTACCGCTTAAACGTTCAATTGGTAATTGCACATCAACACCACCTGAATATAACTGCTCACCTAACTTGGTATATAATCTTCCGTTTTGAGTTAAATCAATGGTTGATTGTAATTGCGCAGTATATGGATTCAATTCACCGGTATTATCGTTGATGGTAGTAGAACGGGTAAAACGTCTGAAATCAGGGATATCACGTTTAATGTTGTTGTAGTTTAATACCCACTTTATTTTAAGTTTTGATGCTGTGATAAAATGCTCGCCACCTAACTGATTGGTTAAAAATAAATTTTGTTGGAAGAAATAAGCCGTTTTATTTTCATAATTCACCGGATCATTGTTCATGTTGTTTTGTCCCCAACGCTGAATGGTTTGATCTTCTGAATTGATGTTATATGCGTTTTTGAAAAAAAACTTGTTGTGTGTTCCCAACTTCATAGCTAAGTTTACCATCAAACCAACCATTACTTCACGCTTGTAAGTTGAATCGTTGTAGTGGTACAATTGATCATTACCAGCTTTTACATCATAAAAGTTTCTTTCAACCGGAGTAAATCTGTAACTATTGCTGTGCGATAATGAAGTGATGAAACCAAATTCATTTTTCTTTCCAAACTTGTATTTGTTTCCACCCGAAACCTGGAAATTGGTATTAGGAGCAAACGAGTTTACTTTATTTAAACTCCAGTTGTCGTTAAATTTTTGGCTGTTCTCAAATTTAGCATCCGGGCTCGAAGCTTCGTATTGTGTGCGTCCGGGTAATCCTGAAGGTACAGCACGTGTTCCGTCATCAATACCTAACCAATCTGTTTTTCCACCTTGGTAAGTGTACCCATTTTTAAATGTAGTTAACGAGTGCATACCTACGCTTCCACCAAAAGAAACAAACTTCTCATCAGGAATATCGCGTGTGTTAATGGTAATCAAACCACCTGCAAAATCGCCCGGTAAATCAGGAGTTGCAGTTTTGGTAATGGTCATGTTAGCCAACATATTTGATGGGAAAATATCAAACGAGAATGCTTTTTTATCAGCCTCTGTGCTTGGTAATGGCGCGCCATTAATATAGGCAGAGTTGTATCTGTCGTTTAATCCACGGATAACTGCAAACTTATTGTCTTGCACAGTTGCACCACTCACGCGTTTCATTACATCGCTGGTTGAGTTATCCGGTGATTTTTTAATTACATCAGCAGAAATACCATCCGATACCGATACCGAATTTTTTTGTTGAATTAATAATGCATTGGCACTTTCTTTTTTAAGTTCGGCCTGCACAACTACCTCATTTAATTCTTTTGATGAAGCAGCAAGAGACACATTAATTGTGGTAGTTTCTCCGCCTTTAACCTCCACTCCGGCCATTTGTTTTTTGATGTAACCCACGTAGCTTACGTTTAAGTTATACTTACCCGGTTTTAAGTTGATGATGGTAAACTTCCCTTCAAGATCGGTTGATGCACCAAAAGAAGTACCTTCTACACTAACAGAAACGCCTATTAGTTCTTCTCCATTTTTTTGATCGATAACCTTTCCGGTAATTTTTCCGGTTTGTGCAAAAGCTGCGAAACTTATGGTAAGCGCCACAACTGTTGCCATTAATTTTTGTAAAGTGATTTTCATTTGTTTAGGTATGTGAAAACGTTGGCAAAAGTACCCTGCGTTTTTTTTCAACCCGTTAAACGAAAGTTATCCTTGTGTTAATGTAGCGTCAATTACATGTTACGTAATTGTTAATACACAGAAAAACCCGCACGTGGCGGGTTTTCGGTAAAAACTAATTTTTATTATGTTATCCCATATTATTCGTTTGAAATACAAACAGAATAATCGATGTAAGAAAATCAAACTTTTGGGTTTCCGCTACACTTCACCCAAAAGATGATTTTCTAAATCGGGATTATCCCAACTTTTACCAATTGCATTTATTTTAATAAATAGCAATGGTTAATGCCGATAAACCTGAACATATTCTATGATTAGTCCTTTTTACTCGGCATAATGCAGGTAGTTCAGCTCATGCTTCGCCTTCTACTGCATAAATTGGGTAAATTATTTTATCACACCTAATTCTTTGCCCACTTTGGTAAATGCGGCATTAAATAAAGTTGTTCAATTTCAAACAAAATTATTTTTTCTGCATTGCAAAATAGTGATAACTACTTCTGATATTATTCTATGATTTATTTTGTAATAAATCGCTCAATACCATTTGATACATTAACAAAGTAAACTCCTTTGCTTAATTGTTTATCAATTAAGTTAACCAACAACACTAAACTAATCTTAATTTAAACTATTGTTTAATCCTATCTATATCAATGTAAATTTCATTGTATCTTTTACATTGCTCAGCATTGATATAACCCTCATTTTCTCTGTGAATATCCTTGTAATTAATTCCAAGTAAATAAATGAAAGGAATATTTGATCCACGATAAGGGGTATTTGACTGTCCATAGTACGACCAACCATCAAACATAAAAAGCGAGATGCTGTCAATAACTTGATTGTTTATAAATGGGCCAATAACATGTTTATATTGATTGGCTTTACTCGCAATCGAGTAAAACAAAGTATCATTACTGGTGTAACTTTTCGAAGTCGTTAGTTTTACAATTATGAAATAATTAGTGTCTACATAAATATTGCCAACATCTATACTTTTATTCTGTGGTATTTTCGACAATAGTGGTTTCATACCATAAGTACCATTTTTTGTTAGTATATCTAGTGACGAATTAAATGCGCCATTTACACTTTTGTAGTTAATACTAAAACTACCCATTTGGTCAGTAATCCCATTTGCGAGTTTCTGACTTCCCCTAGTTCCATCATCATCAAACCATAGCTCGAACGACAAGTTTGAAATTGGTTCTTGGTCGTCACAAGATTTAACAACTCTTCCTTTTATAGTGTATTCCTCATCTGCGTCTTTACAACCGTTTACCAGTAATATTACTGTTGTAATGATTAAAAATAGTTTTGTATTACTAAGCATTTTTACC